>NZ_JBTSEG010000028.1:0-35905 GCF_054605375.1 Sulfuriferula sp.
GCATCACCCGGCCAATTGGCCGGGTGCGGATTGAAACCAGCTGTGCATCGGATTCAACTCGATCAGCTCGTCGCATCACCCGGCCAATTGGCCGGGCGCGGATTGACGCAAACAGTCAGGTACTTGGGTATTTTTGCCGCAACGCCAGACGCCTCTCGTAAGCTTCACGCGCAATCGCCACGTCTTCCAGGAAATACGGCAGCTCCGGCAGTGTCAATGCCTGCGGCCCATCCACCAGCGCGGACGCGGGGTTTGGATGGAAGTCCACCAGGATCATGTTGGCGCCGGCGATGACGCCTTGCGCCACGACATGGGCGATGTCGAGCATGCCATCCGGTCCGGCTGCGCGCGTGCCAACCGAGTGCGACGGGTCGATGCACACCGGCATCCGGGTCAGGCGCTTGACTACCGGCACGTGGGCAAAGTCCACCAGGTTGCGGTGCGGGTCGCCCATATTCGTTTTCATCCCGCGCAGGCCGAACACGACTTTGCGATTGCCTTCGCTGGCCAGGTATTCGGCGGCGTTGAGGGATTCGTCCAGGGTAATGCCGAAACCGCGCTTCAACAGCACCGGGAAGCGCTGCTGGCGTCCGACGATTTTAAGCAGTTCGAAGTTTTGTGTATTGCGCGTACCGATCTGCAGCATCACGCCGGTGGGGTCGCCAGTCTGGCGCAGCGCTTCGAAAATCTCGTCCATGTGCGACTCATGGGTGATCTCCATGGCGATGACCTTGATGCCGTATTTGCCGGCCAGCTCGAATACGTAGGGCAGGCAGTCCTTGCCGTGCCCCTGGAACGCATAGGGATTGGTGCGCGGCTTGTAGGCGCCCATGCGCGTGCAGACCTGGCCATTGTCGCGCAGTACCTTCATCATTTGTTCGACGTGCTCGCGGTTATCTACCGCGCACAGCCCGGCGAATACATTGAGGTTGTCCTGGCCGAAGCGCACGCCATTGTATTCAAAATGGCTGGGGCGCGGGTCATTGGCCTGATGGCGTCCGAGTACGCGATATTCTTCGGATACGCGCACCGCGCGCTCTACCCCCGGCAGGCTTTGCATGTAGTCCATGGCCAGCCCGGCGGTGCTGCCGATCAGGTAAATCTCGGTGAGCAGTTGCGTCGCGCCCTGTTCTTCATGTACGCGATACTGGATACCCGGCAACTTGTCCAGATAGCCCATGAGTTGCTGGTAAGCAGAACTGTCCGAGCGGGTATTGGGAGTGAGGATGAGGATCATGCTTTACACGCCATTCGATAAAAGCACGATTGTAGCCTAACCCGGCTGATGGATGAGCCGTCCAGCCTCGATTTGATGTTTCAATCGGATGAAAACAGCCGGCTATTTTTTCAGCAGGGCAACGATCTGCATTTCCGCCTGCGCCCAGTCTGCAGTCGGATCACCTGGCGCAAAACTGCGACGCTCGGCAATGTAGTAGGCCGCTTCGGCAATCATGCGATAGCGCTGCTCGGGACTGACTGGGAGCATAGCCTTCACACTGCGTTTGGCTGCCGGTGCCTTCTCAACGGGGGCAGCCGTTTTAGCCTTGGCCACCTTGGGCTTGGCGGCTACCACAGCCTTGGCTGCGGATTTTCCGGTCGCAGGCTTTGCAGTTTTTGTTTTGGTTTTGACTTTGGTTTCGGCAGCAGTGGATGCCGTTTTACCTGATGTTTTGGTTTTGGTTTTTGCTTTGGACTCGGCCATGAATATTCTCCGTTCGATTAAGCAGGAAGCTTACAGACTGCGTTTGACAGTCAGGTTAAAACGACGCTGAACCTGATAACAGCAATTTGCATACCGGGGGTTCGCGGCGCAGTTGCGGCGCTGCTGGGCAGGGCAACATCCGGACCCCGCACCACGCCCGTGCATCCATGCACGCTTTGTGCGCGTCAGGCGGTGCCGCCCACCGTCAAACCATCAATGCGCAAGGTTGGCTGACCAACGCCGACTGGCACGCTCTGGCCTTCCTTGCCGCAAGTACCGACACCTGGGTCGAGCGCCATGTCGTTGCCGATCATGGAGACGCGCGTGAGCACATCGGGACCATTGCCTATCAAGGTAGCACCTTTCACCGGATAGGTAATTTTGCCATCCTCGATCATGTAGGCCTCGGCCGCAGAAAACACGAATTTTCCGCTGGTAATATCCACCTGTCCGCCGCCGAAGTTCACCGCATACAGGCCGTGCTTGACCGAGGCAATGATCTCGGCCGGGTCCTTGTCGCCATTGAGCATATAGGTGTTGGTCATGCGCGGCATAGGGATATGCGCAAAGGATTCACGCCGTGCATTGCCGGTAATCGGCACGCCCATCAGACGCGCGTTGAGCGTGTCCTGCATATAGCCCTTGAGCACGCCATTTTCGATCAGCGTGGTGCATTGAGTGGGATTACCTTCGTCGTCGACGTTAAGTGAACCACGCCGATTCATCAGGGTACCGTCATCCACCACGGTAACACCGGTGGCAGCAACACGTTCACCCACACGTCCGGCAAATGCCGAACTACCCTTGCGGTTGAAGTCGCCTTCCAGGCCATGGCCGATTGCTTCATGCAGCAGAATACCCGGCCAGCCCGCGCCCAGCACCACGGTCATGCTGCCCGCCGGTGCCGGTTTGGCAGCCAGATTGGTGAGCGCTTGATGCACCGCCTGTTCGGCATATTTTTTCAGCATCGCATCGCTGAAATACTCATACCCGAAACGTCCGCCGCCACCGGCTGACCCCTGTTCGCGCCGGCCATCCTGCTCGGTAATCACCTGCAGCGACAAGCGTACCAGCGGGCGTACATCGGCTGCCTGGTGACCATCGGAACGCGCAATCAATACCACATCATATTCCGACGCCAGACTCGCCATGACCTGGGTGACGCGGCTATCAATAGCGCGTGCATAGCGTTCCAGTTTTTCCAGCAGAACAACTTTTTCCGCGTCTTTCAGAGTGGTGAGCGGATCCATCGGCTGATACAGGGCGTGCCCACCTGGCCGCGCCACCGCATGCGGCTTGCGTACCGCGCCACTCTTGGCAATGGCGCGGGTGGCTTCGGCAGCAGCGAGTAGTGCAGGCTGACTGATGTCATCGGAATAGGCAAACGCGGTTTTTTCGCCGGATACTGCACGCACCCCCACGCCCTGCTCGATGTTGAAGCTTCCGGATTTGACCTGCCCCTCTTCCAGGCTCCAGCCTTCGGAGCGCGTATATTGAAAATACAGATCGGCGTAGTCCACATGATGGTCCATAAGCCGCCCGAACACGCCATCCAGCTGGCTGGCGTCAAGCTGGTTGGGGATCAGCAGCGTTTCATGCGCGGTCTGGAACAACATTTCCGGATTGGGGATCAGTACACCGGTGAGTGTGGAAGTCGTCATGGAATACGCCTGTGAAGTGAATACGGGTTAGATGGTGACAAAGCGCCGGCGTTCAAGCTATTTGATCGCCTTGCCCTTGATCCGGATATGGCTGCAATCCAGCGTGCGATGTTTCAATGCGGGGAGGCTTTTCCTCAAGCTCGCCTGATAGGCGGAATTGATACCCGCCATGACTACCCCGGAACCGCGCGGCAAACGATCCAGCACCACGCCCCATGGATCAACAATCATCGTGTCGCCATGCGTCTCACGTCCGGACAAGTGATACCCGCCCTGCGCCGGCGCAATGACATAGGCCAGATTTTCAATGGCGCGCGCGCGCACCAGCGTTTCAAAATGCGCCTTGCCTGTGGTGGCAGTAAATGCCGACGGCACCAGAATGATGTCCACATCGCGCATGGCGCGATACAGTTCAGGGAAGCGCAGATCGTAGCAAACGGACAACCCGATACGGCCAAACGGCGAATCCAGCACCACCACCTGGTCACCGGGTTCTATGGTTTTTTCTTCCTGATAATGTTCGACGCCCAAATCGAGTCCGAACAGGTGAATCTTGTCGTAACGGGCCACCAGCTTGCCTTTGTCATCATAGACCAGGCAGCTGTTGCGAACTTTTTTTGGATTGTCGCAGGCCATGGGTACCGAGCCGCCTACCAGCCAGATTTTGTGTTTTTTCGCGGCAGCCGCGAGAAATTTCTGGATTGGGCCCTTGCCCACTTCCTCGCGCACGGCCACCTTATCGGTGTCCTTGTTGCCCATGATGGCAAAAAATTCCGGCAACGCCACCAGCTTTGCGCCGCCAGCTGCGGCTAATGCAACCAGCCGTTCGGCCTCGGCCAGGTTGGCGCTTACATTGGGCCCGGATGCCATCTGGATAGCTGCCATACGAATTACACCCGGCGCATGGGCACGTGCCGGCTTTACCACGGCTGTGCGGCTTTTTGGTTTGGCGAAACTGGAAGAGGGTTTACTATGTTTATCGCTCACGACTTTCTCCATGCTGCTGCATTTTTCTGGCGGCCTGATCAACCCGGATTACGGCTCGGCGTCACCCCGCGCAATCCGCTTGACTACCGGATCAGCCCACGCTCCGGTCACACTGTATTCGAATGTGGCCGCCTTCCCGAAGGGATCTTTCAATAGTTTTTGCACGGCCAGCGCACCCAGACCAACCACCGGACCGCCAATCAGGGTGCCTGCCAGCGCCACGCTTTCGCTCAGTTTGGGGGATACCGCCACGCGCAACTGCTGGGTCTCGGCATTGATATCCACTACACCGCTCATGCGTACCTTGGCGGAAGGGCCCTGCATGCGGAAATCGTCACTGTAAACCACGCCACGGCTCAACCTCATGGTACCGGAAATCTCATCGAAGGCGAACCCGTCGCTAAACACATCCCGGAAATCCAGCCCGATGCGGCGCGGCAATGCCTGCAGGCTGAGCACCCCCAACAGCTTGCCGATACCAGGGTCTACCTTGGCAAACTGGCCGCTGCTGGCCTTCAATGCAAACGTGCCGGACAACGAGGAAATGGCAATATCCGCGGGTGTGCCGTTCCACTCGCCCTCGCCATCCAGTGTTGCCCGGCCGCGCTTGACCAGGCCGGGATGATCGAAACGTCCAAGAAACTTGCCCACATCATTCACCTCAAGGTGAATTTTGGCCTGGGTCTGCGGAATGCGGTCAGGATTCCAGATCCCTTGCATGGTCAAAGTGCTGTCCGGGTGAGAGAGGCGGATTGATTCAAAATCAAGACCGCTTTCGTGCGGTGTGGCGGTGACCTGCAATTGACCGAGCGGACGATTTTTCAACTGTAAATTATCCACGTTGATATCCAGCGCCGGCAGGCTGCCATTCTGTGAGGATTTCACTCCGTCTGCAGGCAGGGCCGCCGGGATGTCCAGGGTTTTGAAATGAGCACTGAGTTTGTCCTGCGGCCGGCCAGCACTGGCATCTGCAGGTTGCCATGTCACCTCGCCATTGACACCCTGTCCGGCTACGTTGGCCCGCCACGTGCCGCTCTGGTTGCGTGCATTGATGTTGATATCCTGAAAACGGTGGCCAAACAGGTCGAGCGTACTGAAGTTGAGATTGACCCCGGCCAGGGATGGCAACCCGTCCGCACCGGTTCCTGCCGCCGAAAACTGATTGCGCCAGCGATCCAGACCAGACAGGGGCAGCGAGCCTGTAATCCATAGTCCGCTCTCCTCCGGAAGTACCGCCTCGCCGCCAAAACGCAATGCACCGCGTTCAAACACCGGTTGGCCGTTTTTCAGCGTTTGTAACAGCAACGCCGAAGCTACCTGTCCATAATGGATCGACAGCAGCGATTCACCCGCTGCGCGCAGGGTTTTTTTCACGCGTAGCGGCTGGCTCTGCGCCGCTGTCTTGGCAAAAGGTGGCGGCAAATCCGATGCCATACCCACCAGATTTGATTCAAAATCGGCTTCGGCCTGAAGATGGCGCAGATCGATCGTCGCGTGCCAATCCGCCGTGCCGCGCAGATGGCTTGCCAACGCCGGAGTCAGAAAGGGCATTAGCCCGGCCGCACTCATGCGGCCCTGGGTAACCAGGCGCGTTATCCCACCCGGCTGGCTGGCCGCTGAAATCGTAGCGGGCCCGCCCAACAGTTGAACGCTGATGTTTTGCGCGGCAATGCCGGTGTTGGTGAATTGCAGCCGGCCGCGGATATTCTGCAATGGCGGCATGCCGACAGGGGTCAGCGTATTGCCGTCGAAGGCGAGATCGCCAGCCACAGTGACATCGTGCGCATGGTGCAACGGCACTTTCAGATTCAGTCGCAACCGGCTGTTGCCGGTGGCACCCATATTGTTGGTGATGCCGTCTATTATTTTTGTCACTGGACTGGTATTGACAAAGCGCACGAACGCGTCCGTAGCCCCGCGCGCCTCACCGTTAACTTCCAGCATTGAGTTTCCATTGAACAAGTCAGGAACAATTGCGCTTACCCGGCTGAGTGCCACGCCATAGATGTTCGCCTGATTCGAGGTAATTTCCATACGCTCGCCGCGAAACAGCAGATTCCCCTGTATGCCTTCGATCCTGGGCCAATCCGGCGCGTATTGCAGCACGCCATTTTCGACCCTGGCAGCCACTTCGAATAAACCATCGCGCCCGCCCCGAAAAGGAAAGTGCGCAAGATCTCCTTTGAGACGCACGCTCAGGTCGCGAGCCTGCCCACCCAATAATGCTGTTTGCAGCCACTGATCCGTGTGTTCATTGACTGTCACGGGAAGATAACGATAAACCTGACGTGCATCCAATCGATCCAGGCGCGCGGTCAAATCGATGTTTCCCCGCTGCCCTGATTGATACTGATAATCGCCAAACGCACTGCCTGACAGATCGGTATTGGCGAATGAAGCTTCGGTGAGTTTGAATAGATACCCTTGCTTTTGCTCGCGCCAGTTCATTTGTGCTGTCAGGGTAGCGAGCGCCACATCCGCTACAGGCAGCACACGCGGCAGCGCCAGCATCACATTGCTGCTATTGATCGACAGCGTGCCATTGCTCCGCGTTGCATCGATATTTCCGGTCAATCCCGCGGCACCAGGCAAATTCCCCTGAGCCTGCCAGCCGAGCCGGGTAAAACGGCCCTTGACCTGGTAATCGATCGGCAGATGGTCTGTGCTGCCGCGCCACGCCAGCGTGAATTTCTCCAGTTGGCCGCGCGGCTGCAAATCTGTCAGGCGCTGGCGTTGCGTTGCATCCAGCGGCAGATAGGGTGCCAATACCGCCAGTCGATCGAGCTGTATATTATTCGTATCAATACGGCCGCCGCCCGGCAGGTTCGCTTTAGCCGGATCCAGCCGCAGCGTGAGGTCGAACGGCGCCACATAGACAAAATTCGTTGTGCGTAAACTCAACCGTTTGACCGCAAACGACTGCGCCAACCCCAAGCGCTTCCAGATGGTGCGCCCGGATATATTCGCCAGTTTCAATACCGGCAAATTCGCCGCTAACTGTACCGACACCTGGCGCAGGGAAGCATCCACTGTTGCGGCAATCACTTGCCTGCTGGCCACATCCAGCCACACACGCAGGCCGCCGTAACCCTGGCTGATGGCATAAGGCAGCGTCAGCCATTGGCGCCACTGGCCGAGATCGGTACGATCCACCCGAGCGTATATTTGGCCATGCCAACTGGCCAGGTCATCCAGGCTGCGCCCGCTGAAATCACCCCGTATATCAAGTGGCTGGGCAAGCTGTTCGGGCGGAATGGCGGTCAGGCGAAAACGGTGCCGATGGCCACGATTTTGCAGTGTCAGGTTGACATCGCGCGCCACCAGATACGGCGCACCGCGGCGTTCGTCGTCCCACGCCAGCGTGGCATGATTGACCTGGATATTCCGCTGTGCCAGCAGCCAGTCGCCAAACCCGCCGGATGAACCGGACTGGTTGAGCAGGATACCCGCCACATGGATGCCCTGCATGTCGCGCCGGATGGTGAGCGCCACATCGTCCATGGTGAGCGAGGCCAGGCGCAGCTCGCCGTGCAGCAGTGATGTCCACGACAGCACCGCGCGCACATCGGCCAGAAACAGTGCCGGGCGCCCGTCTGCACCAAACACGCGAATGTCGCGGATGCGCAGGTGCGGATGCAGGCCTTGCCAGTTGGCATTGATTTCGCCCAGCGTGACGCGCTGCCCGGCGCTGTGACTGATGGACGCGGCGATGTCGTCACGCCAGCGGTCGATGTCGGGCAATATCCACAAACGCAACAGCAAAACCAGCGCCACGAACAGCAACGCCAGCGGCAGAAACACATAGTCAACGCCACGCCTGATCCAGCGGCGGCTAAAAGCAATCATGCTGAAATACCCAATACCGTCATATCACTACCTTAACCAGGGAACGACCAAGAGGACAGGATTAACAGGATTTCTCAAGATTGACAGGGCAGAACAAGACCAGAACCGGCCAAAATTTTGGGGTGTAATCCTGTCAATTCTGCAAAAAATCCTGTTAATCCTGTCCCCCATTTGCCTTATCTATTGGCGCCATGCCGGCTGATTTGCAAACTCACCGCACCGCTTCCTTGAGTTGTTCCAGAATCGCCGGATTCTCCAGCGTAGACACATCCTGGGTGATTTCCTCGCCCTTGGCGATCGCGCGCAACAGGCGGCGCATGATCTTGCCGGAACGGGTCTTGGGCAGATTATCGCCAAAGCGGATTTCATCCGGCTTGGCGATGGGGCCAATCTCCTGGCTCACCCAGTCGCGCAGTTCCGCGACAATTTTTTTCGCCTCGTCACCCGACGCACGCACCCCTCTGAGCACGACGAAGGCGACGATTGCTTCGCCTTTGATGTCATGCGGCTTGCCCACCACGGCCGCTTCCGCCACCAGCGGATTGGCCACCAGCGCGGATTCGATTTCCATGGTGCCCAGGCGGTGGCCGGACACGTTCAGCACGTCGTCGATGCGCCCCATGATCCAGTAGTAACCATCCTTATCGCGGTGTGCCGAATCGCCGGCAAGGTATATTTTGCCGCCCAGTTCCGCAGGGAAGTAGGTTTTCCGGAAGCGCTCGGGGTCGCCCCACAAATTGCGCAGCAGCGACGGAAACGGCTGCTTGATCACCAGGTAACCACCCTGCCCCAACGGCACACTGCCGCCCTGTTCGTCCATCACGTCGGCCATGATGCCGGGCAACGGCAGCGTGCATGAGCCGGGTTTGGCCGCCACTGCACCGGGTAGCGGCGCGATCATGTGCGCGCCGGTTTCGGTCTGCCACCAGGTATCGGTAACCGGACAGCGGCTCTGGCCAACCGTTTCGTAGTACCACATCCATGCTTCCGGGTTGATCGGTTCGCCCACCGTACCCAGCAGGCGCAGGCTGGAAAGATCGTAGTTTTTGGGTAAATCAGCGCCCAGCTTGATCAGCGAACGGATCGCCGTGGGTGCGGTATAGAACGTGGTAACCTTATGATCCTGAATAATTTTCCAGAAGCGCCCGGCATCGGGGTAGGTCGGCACGCCTTCGAAAATCACCTCGGTCATGCCCAATGCCAATGGCCCGTAAACCACATAACTGTGGCCGGTAACCCAGCCCACGTCGGCGGTACACCAGAACACATCGGTGTCCGGTTTGGCGTCGAATACCCACTGCATCGACAGGATCGCACCCAGCAGATAACCAGCAGAAGAATGCTGCACGCCCTTGGGATGACCGGTGGAGCCGGACGTGTAGAGAATGAACAACGGATGTTCAGCGTTGACCCATTCCGGTTCGCAGGTATGCGTCATGCCGTTCACCAGATCGTGCCACCAGATATCACGCGCGGCGTTCCAGGCGGTCTCGTCGCCACTGCGCCGGTACACCACGACAGTCTCCACGCATTCGCAATCGCCCAGCGCAATCGCCGCATCCACCGCCGATTTCAAGGGCACGGTCTTGCCGCCGCGGATACTGCCGTCTGCCGTCACTACCAGCCGGGCGCCCGCATCGCGGATGCGCTCGTGCAGCGACCTGGCGGAAAATCCGCCGAACACCACCGAATGTATCGCGCCGATGCGCGCGCAGGCCTGCATCGCCACCACGGCTTCCACACTCATCGGCATATAGATGATGACCCGATCACCCTTTTGCACGCCGCGCGATTTCAAGCCATTGGCGAACGCGCACACCTGGTTGTACAGTGCCTGATAAGTGACCCGCGTCACCGTGCCGTCGTCGGCCTCGAAAATCAGCGCGGTCTTGCCGGCTTTGTCCGGCAGGTGGCGGTCGAGACAGTTGTAGGAAACATTCAGCTCGCCGTCGTAAAACCACTTGTAGAATGGCGCATTGGATTCATCCAGGGTTTTGCTGAAATCTTTTTTCCAAGTGATGCTGGCGCGCGCCATATCCGCCCAGAAGCCCTCGTAATCCGCCGCTGCGCGCGCAGTCAAGGCCTGGTAGCCGTCCATGCCCGAGACGTTGGCCTGTGCCTGGAATGCAGCAGAAGGCGGAAAAATGCGTGTTTCCTGCAAAATGGATTCGATATTGGCCATGCGGGGCTCCTGAATTATTCTGATACGTAGTACAAAGAACCATTTTAACCTGAAGCCATCATGCCAGCACATCACTTGATTGAACGCGCAACCTCTCATTCCCGTTATCTGGCGCGTCTGCTGGCAGCGGATGTCCAGTTTGCCGGGCGCCTCGCCACCGGGCTGGCGCAGCCATTCAACGCAGACACCATGCAGGCACAGTTGCTGGCTGCGGCCCCCGGCGATGAAACCGCACTCAACACCGCCCTGCGCAAATTGCGCCAGGACGTGATGGCAAGATTGATTGTGCGCGACCTGGGTGGATTGGCTGACCTGCCCGAAGTCATGGGCACCTGCACCGATCTGGCCGAAACCACACTGCGGTTCGCCCTCGCCCACCACAGCGCCTGGCTGGCGCAGAAACACGGCATGCCGAAAAATCCGGACGGCAGCGACATGCAACTGGTGGTGGTGGGGATGGGCAAGCTGGGCGGTCGCGAGCTGAATGTCTCGTCGGATATCGACCTCATCTACCTCTATCCGGAACAGGGTGAAACCACCGGCGCCAAGCCCATTTCCCACCACGATTTTTTCATCCTGCTGGGCAAAAAGCTCGGCCTGGCGATTTCCGGCCTGACCGCCGACGGCTTCGTGTTCCGCGTGGACATGCGCCTGCGCCCATGGGGCGACGCCGGGCCGCTGGCGATGAGTTATGCCGCATTCGAGGACTACCTCGTAGCCCACGGCCGCGAGTGGGAGCGCTACGCGTGGATCAAGGGGCGCGCGCTGACCGGCACCCGGCTGGCTGAGCTCGACCAGATCATCCGCCCGTTCGTGTTCCGCAAATATCTGGACTTCAATGCGTTTGCCGCGATGCGCGAACTGCACGCGCAGATCCGCCGCGAAGTCGTGCGCCGCGACCGAGCCGACAACATCAAGCTGGGGCCGGGCGGTATCCGCGAGATCGAATTTATCGCACAAGTATTCCAGCTTATCCGAGGCGGTCAGGTACCTGCTTTGCAAACCCGTTCACTGCTGACTGCACTTTCTTTATTGGCCGCGCGCGGCCTGCTACCGGAATCGGCCGTGACCGAACTCCTGGCGGCTTATGTTTTCTTGCGCAATCTGGAACATCGTTTGCAATACCTGGATGACGCGCAAACCCAGATCTTGCCTGTTCAGCCTGATGATCACCTGCGCATCGCCAGCAGTATGGGATTTGCCGATTACCCGGCTTTTCTGAACGCGCTCAACATCCATCGTCATCATGTGTCACGCCACTTCGATCAGGTATTCGCTGCTCCACAGGCAGACGAGAGCAGCCATCCACTGGCCGGATTATGGCAAGGCGCGCTGGAAGACGTCGATGCGCTGGCAACTTTGGCTGACCTTGGCTACAGCGTACCTGCCGAAGTCTGCAACCGCCTGCGCCAGATCCGCTCCAGCACCCGCTATACCACGCTCCCCGCCAGCAATCGCGCGCGCTTTGACACACTGATGCCGGCGCTGATCGAAGTCGCTGCCGGTTGCAGCCCGCCCGATGCCACGCTGGCGCGCATCCTCGATCTGCTGGAAACCGTGGCACGGCGCGATTCCTACCTGGCGCTGCTGGTGGAATACCCCGCCACCTTGCAGCGCGTGGCCGTGTTGTGCGCAGCCAGTCCGTGGGCAGCGCAGTATCTGGCACGCAACCCGATGCTGCTGGATGAGCTGCTCGACACTCGCGTGCTTTACGCCGCGCCGGATTGGCCTGCACTGGACGACGAGCTGCACGCGCTGATGGACACCCACAGCGGTGACACCGAACGCCAGATGGACGCCATGCGCCAATTCCGTCAGCGCGTCACCTTTCACCTGCTGGCGCAAGACCTGACCGGCGTGCTGGCGCTGGAGACCCTGTCCGACCATCTCTCCGACCTGGCCGCGCTGATTCTTTCAGCCACCCTGCCGCTGGCGTGGGCGGGCGTGCGCAATCGCCACCGCGCTACGCCAGACTTTGCTGTCATCGGTTACGGCAAGCTGGGCGGGCGCGAGATGGGCTATGCTTCCGACCTCGACCTGGTATTTCTCTACGACGACCCCGCGCCCGCAGCCGCCGAGCACTATGCGCGCCTCGCCCAGCGCATCAACACCTGGCTGGGCAGCACCACCTCCGCCGGCGTGCTCTACGAGACCGACCTGCGCCTGCGCCCGGACGGCGCGGCCGGCCTGCTGGTCAGCAGCGTCGAGGCATTCAGCCAATACCAGCACGGCCACGCCTGGACCTGGGAACATCAGGCGCTGACCCGCGCCCGCTACGTGGCGGGCGACGCCGCCGTGGGTGCCGCGTTCGAGCGCATCCGCTACGACATCCTCACGCAGCCGCGCGACCCCGCCAAACTACGCGAAGACGTGCTCGCCATGCGCCGGAAAATGCACGACGGCCATCCCAATCGCAGCGCGCTGTTCGACCTCAAACACGACGCCGGCGGCATCGTGGACGTGGAATTCATGGTGCAATACCTGGTGCTGGCCCACGCCGCACATCATCCCGAACTCACCCGCAACAGCGGCAACCTCGCGTTGCTCAAGCTCGCTGCCGGGCTGGAACTGATCCCGTCCAGCGACGCCGAAGCGGTGCGCAGCGCTTACCGCGAATTTCGCCGGTTGCAGCACGCGTTGCGCCTGCAGAGTGCGCAGACTGCACGTATCGAGCTCGATCAGGTTGCCGGTCATGCAGCGGCAGTCAGGCAGCTTTGGCATATGCTTTTCGGATAACCGGCGCGCGCCGAATCGGTTACAATTTCCCTTTTACAAGTCTTTGGAGTTGCTGCAATGTCAATGGCTGACCGCGATGGTTTTATCTGGTACGACGGCAAGATGGTGCCTTGGCGCGACGCCACCACCCACGTCCTCACCCACACCCTGCACTACGGCATGGGCGTATTCGAAGGCGTACGTGCCTACAAGACCGGCCAGGGCACCGCGATCTTCCGCTTGCAGGAGCATACTGACCGCCTGTTTCGCTCGGCGCATATCCTGGGCATGACAATCCCGTTCGACAAAGCCACGATTACCGCAGCTCAGCTCGCCGCAGTGCGCGACAACAATCTCGAATCCGCCTACCTGCGCCCGATGGCGTTCTATGGCGCTGAGGCGATGGGCATTTCCGCCAAAACCCTGTCCACCCACGTCATCGTTGCTGCCTGGACCTGGGGCGCGTACATGGGTGCGGAAGCGCTGGAGCACGGCATCCGCGTGAAGACGTCATCGTTTGCACGCCACCACGTCAACGTCACCATGTGCAAGGCCAAGGCCAACGGCAACTACATGAACTCCATCCTGGCGCACCAGGAAGCCGCTCAGGACGGCTACCAGGAAGCCCTGCTGCTGGACGTGGACGGCTTCGTTGCCGAAGGCTCCGGCGAGAACGTGTTCATCGTGCGCAACGGCAAACTCATCACCCCCGACCTGACCAGCGCGCTGGAAGGCATCACACGTGACACCATCGTGCAGCTGGCCGGCGAAATCGGTCTTCAGGTCGTGGAAAAGCGCATCACTCGTGACGAAATGTACAGCGCTGACGAGGCCTTTTTCACCGGCACTGCCGCTGAAGTCACGCCGATACGCGAACTCGATAACCGTACCATCGGCGCAGGCGGACGCGGCCCAATCACCACACAGCTGCAAAAAATGTACTTCGATTGCGTGACCGGCAAAGACCCCAAACACACCGACTGGCTTAGTTACATTTAAGGGAAAATCATGGCTCTTGTACAACACGAAAATACCCAGCGCATTATCGAAGTCGGCGCCGACGATCTGCCGCTGCATTGCCCGACCCCCGCCATGATCGCATGGGACTCACACCCGCGCGTGTTTCTGCCGATCGAAGTCAAGGGCGAAGCGCTATGCCCATATTGCGGCACCATGTATGTACTCAAAGGCGGTGCAGTCGCTCACGGGCATTGAGTATCGAGCAGGAACATCGCGACAGTTAGGGTTTTCCCACAATAAGCTGGCGATTCGGTTTACTCCGAGAACTACTGGAATAAGCGACTCTGGATACCGCGCATAAACGTTTTATTTTGAATACGAAGAAAACCGCCACAAGAATGCGCTAGGTTTTGACAAAAATAACTGGCCGGGCATGGCGGATATTACATGGGGAAACCGGTATCCATAAGCATTTTGGAAGCCGACCATATTATGACTGCCCGGCATAAACAGCACACGTCTGAAAATATTGTATAGCCCAACCCAAGTACCCGAATGTCGGTTGCAAAGTAATCGCATTCGGGCACTTGCCCGGATTCAAATAAGCCGGGAAACCACCGTAGCCGATTACTTGATGACGTGCCAGACATCCTTGACGTTATCACCTGATTTGTCACCCGGTTTTTGATCCTTGGCGAACAGGTATACAGGCTTGCCTTTATAGGCCAGCTGTTTGGTTCCATCGTCACGGGTAACTGCGGAGTAGTCGCCGCTCAGGCTACCGCTTGCCGCAACGGGCGGCCACAAGGCGGCGCATGGGCCATTACAGGCACTTTTGCCACTATTGGCGACGTCCTTGTCAAAGGTATACAGCGTCATGCCGGCACTGTCGGTCAATACGCCGCCCGACATCATGGCCGGCTGGTAACTGGCGCAGCCCGCAAACGTCAGGGCGAACAGGGTAGCGATCAAGTATTTTGCTATGCGTAACATTTTTTCTCTCCTTTAAATGAAAGTTCAGGGTCTTGCAGAGGGATGAACAGCAATCGGGTTTGTTTTATTCTGGCAGCGGGTAAATTTTTATTTGCCGGATCACAACTTTTGCAAGTCTTAAAATCGAAAGCATATCCATTCGATGGCTAATCATCAGGTTGACGCTTTATACAACGGTGCATAAGGTGACAAGATATAATCAGCGTATCTTCATTTGATCACGACCCCCATGCTAATCACCCGTCGCCTGGAGTTCGATGCCGGGCATCGCATCCCGAACCACACCAGCCAATGCAAACATTTGCATGGGCATCGATATGCAATTGAAATCACCCTGTCCGGGGAAATCATTACTGCTGAGGGGCAATCCGAACAAGGCATGGTGATGGATTTTTCCGATGTCAAACGCATCGCCAAAACACAATTGGTGGATGCCTGGGACCACGCGTTTCTGGTATATCGCGGCGACCAGGTGGTGAGCGACTTTCTGGCAACCTTACCGGGGCACAAAACAGTCATTCTCGAAGTGGTGCCCACGGTCGAAAATCTCGCGCAGATTGCTTTCGATATTCTCGATCCTGCTTACCAGGATACTTATGGCAACCAGCTGCGTCTGCAACAGGTGCGCATCTACGAAACGCCCAATAACTGGGCGGATTGCAAACGACAGGAATGATTTTTCAGTAGCGGGCTGGTGGCGGTTCAGCTAGCAGGGAGGCGCGCAGTGAGCATGATCATCACATCCAGCGTTTTTACGCACAACAGTCTCATTCCTTCCAGGTACACTTGCGATGGTGCGAATATCTCGCCGCCGCTGGCATGGGCCAATGTACCGGCCAATGCAAAAAGCCTGGTGCTTATCGTTGACGACCCTGATGCACCGGATCCTGCTGCTCCGCAAAGAGTCTGGGTGCACTGGCTGCTCTACAATCTGCCGCCGACCAGCACAGGCCTGTCTGAACAGGTGACCGCATTACCGGCCGGCACACTGCCAGGGCTTAACGACTGGAAGCGCACCGGCTACGGCGGCCCCTGCCCTCCAGTCGGGCGTCATCGCTATTTTCATAAACTTTACGCGCTGGATTTGATGCTACCCAATCTCAACCAGCCAAACGAAGCTGCTTTGGAAAAAGCAATGCAGGGGCACATACTTGCCCAAACTGAACTCATTGGTTTATATCAGCAATCGGTAAGCGGGGACCGCTGAAATATCGAGTTTTCATACTGTTCAATTTTCATTGCGTAATCAGGGCGTGGAGATAAATCAGCTCTTAAACCCAGCCATGCAGTTGATCGACCCCAATGATCACAATGACCAGAGGCGCAGGATCGGGACAATATCCCATAGCATCGGATCATGGACATTTATTAACTTTTAACGTAATTTAGCCAAGCCTTATCCATCCATACAGGCATTTATTTACTCGAAAAATACGGAGGTTTACCATGCGTCACTTTATCCATTCTCTAGTTTTATTACTTGTATTTTCTTGCGGATCGGCCGTTGCACAAACCGCAAACACGGTCTCCGAACACGCTAAAGCAGGTGGATTTAAAGTGTTGCTCGAGGTCAATAGCGCAAACCCTGCCTCCTGGAACCTTGCTGTCAATAATGCGGCCCAGATCATGCAGGTAGTCGGGATGGACAAAGCACAAATTGAAGTGGTGGTATGGGGACCGGGTATCAAGATGCTGGTTAAGGGCTCGCCGGTTGCAGAGCACGTTCAGAGCCTGTCTGCTTATGGCATTACATTTGCTGCTTGTGGCAATACCATGACGGCTTTACATATAACACCAAAGGATCTAATCGCTGGTGCTACTGTTGTTCCAGGCGCCATTGGTGAAATTGTTAAACGGGACCATGAAGGCTGGACACAAATCAAAATGTAACCTGAAAGGGCCGCTATATCATGATGCGGCCCTTGCCCTCCGTCTGATCTCGCATCGTGTCAATCATTTCGATCGCAGGCCGATCAGCGGGTTCAGTTATGCAGAATCCGACCTATTCCCACGCAGACTGATAATCGGCCAGCCGCATTGAACGGCGTGTTCGTGCAAGGTCGCGTCGGGATCCACCGCCACCGGGTTCGTCACCAGATCAAGCAGCGGCAAGTCGTTCAGCGAATCACTGTAAAACCAGCTCTGATCAAAATCGCCCAGGGTTTTGCCAAGGCTCGCCAGCCATTCGTGCAGACGTACGATCTTGCCTTCGCGGAAGCTGGGCGTACCCGCCACACGCCCGGTATAGGCGCCATTAATCTGCTCCGGCTCGGTGGCGATCAGGTGCGAAACGCCGAAAGCCCTTGCAATAGGTGCGGTGACAAAACTATTCGTGGCGGTAATGATGGCAACGAGGTCGGCATCGGCCAGTTCGCGTCCGACCAGCGTCTTGGCAGATGAAGTCATGATCGGCAGGATTTTTTTCAGCATGTAATCAGCGTGCCAGGCATCCAGCTGCGCGCGTGCGTGGCGCGCCAAAGGTTTCAGCTGGAAATCGAGGAATTCGTGGATATCCAGCGTGCCCGCCTTGTATTGCTCGTAAAACGCATGATTGCGCGCCGCATACAGCTCACTATCCAGCACGCCCTGCTCGATCAGGAATTGCGCCCACTCGAAGTCAGAATCCCCGGCCAGCAGGGTGTTATCGAGATCGAACAGAACGAGTTTCATAATGTGCTCCAGGATTTTAACCCGGCCGAGTATAGCGTAAAATCGCTCGTTTACTTCGCTCCGCCCGATCTCTCCAGATGAACTTCACCAATACCCTGATTCCACACTCCTGGCTGCTCGTTTCGCTGCTGTTATTTGCTGCGGTGCTGGCCAGGGCACTGTTCGCCGCGCCCTGGGGAGTGCTCAAAAAACCCGGGGTGTTCAATCTGCTGCTGGGGGCAAGTGTGGCCGTGCTGGCGTTCTGGCAGATCAGGGCAAGCATCCAGCCCGGATTGAATCTGCATCTGCTGGGCGCCACGGCGCTCACCCTGTTGTTCGGTCCCTGGTTTGCCATTCTCGCGTTGACGCTGACGCTGTTACTGTCCACGGCCTGGGACGGCACCTGGCAAGCTTTTGCGCTGAACGGCCTGCTCATGGTGGTGCTGCCGGTCACTGTAAGCTGGTGGATTTACCGGCTGGTGGACAGCAAACTGCCCAATCATTTTTTTATCTATATTTTTTTCAATGCTTTCTTCGGGGCCGGGATAACCATCGCGGTGATGAGCTTTGCCGCAAGCTGGACCCTGGCGCTGGCGGGAGACTATCCATTCGATTATCTGCTGGGTAATTACCTGCCTTACTATCTGTTGATGGCCTGGTCGGAGGCGATGACCACCGGCATGATCATGACGGTACTGGTGGCATACAAACCTCACTGGGTCGCCACTTTTGACGACAAGCACTACATTGACCGCAAGTGATTCAGCCTGACATCGCCGTGACCCGGTTCTGGCAACCGGCCGCCCTCAACTATCCGGAGGCGCTGCCGGTATCGGCGCACCACGATGAAATCGCCACGGCCATCCGCACCCATCAGGCGGTGATTGTGTGCGGTGCCACCGGCTCCGGCAAAACCACGCAATTGCCTAAAATCTGTCTGCAGGCCGGACGCGGGGTAATCGGCCGCATCGCCTGTACCCAGCCGCGCCGCATTGCCGCGCGCACGGTGGCAGCGCGGCTGGCGCAGGAACTGGGCACGAACCTGGGCGAAGGCGTCGGCTACAAGGTGCGCTTCACCGACCAGGTGCGCCATGACACCGTGATCAAGGTGCTCACCGACGGCATGCTGCTGGCGGAAACCAGCAGTGACCGCGACCTGCGCGCCTACGACACCATCATCATCGACGAGGCGCACGAACGCAGCCTGAACATTGATTTCCTGCTCGGCTACCTGCGCCAGTTGATGGCACGCCGCCCCGAGCTGAAAGTCATCATTACCTCGGCCACCATCGACGCCGAACGCTTTTCCAGACACTTCGGCGGCGCGCCGGTGATCGAGGTATCCGGGCGCACCTATCCGGTGGAAATCCGCTACCGTCCGATCGAAGCACCCGAACGCACCACTGACGGAACCAAGCCGCGGGACACCGAAGAAGAGCGCCAGACCCAGGCCATTCTCGACGCCACCGACGAACTGGCGCGGCTGGGCGAAGGCGATATACTCATCTTCCTGCCCGGTGAGCGCGAGATCCGCGACGTCGCCGAGGCGCTGCGCAAGCATCATCCGCCGCACACCGAAATCCTGCCGCTGTTCGCCCGACTTTCGGTGCAGGAGCAGCAACGCATTTTCCATCCCAGCAATGCGCGCCGCATCGTGCTCGCCACCAACGTGGCGGAAACCTCGCTCACCGTGCCCGGCATCCGCTATGTGATCGACCCCGGTTGGGTTCGCCTGCTGCGCTATTCGCCGCGTACCAAGGTGGATCAGTTGCAGGTCGAACCGGTGTCGCAGGCTTCTGCCAACCAGCGCGCCGGGCGCTGCGGCCGCGTCGCGGCAGGCGTATGCATCCGGCTCTATTCTGAGCTCGAATACAGCGCACGCCCGGCGTATACCGAGCCGGAAATCCTGCGCACTTCGCTGGCTGGCGTAATCCTGCGCATGTCTGCATTGCGCCTCGGCGAAGCGGCGGATTTCCCGTTTCTGGACGCTCCCGCGCCGCGCCTGATTGCCGATGGCTACCAGTTGCTGGAAGAACTCAACGCGGTTACCGATCAGCGCCGCCTCACGCCTATTGGCAAGCAGTTGGCAAAACTCCCGCTCGACCCGAAAATCGGCCGCGTGCTGCTCGCCGCGCAACAATCCGGTTGCCTCGCCGAAGCGCTGGTGATCTGCGCCGCGCTGTCGGTGCAGGATCCGCGCGAGCGCCCGCCGGCACAAGCGGGTGCCGCTGATGACCGCCATCGGGCGTTCGCCAATGAGCATTCGGATTTCATCGGTATCCTCAAGCTGTGGGAGTTTTACGATGAGGCCTTGAAGCACAAAAAATCCAATCGCAAGCTGATAGACCAGTGCCGCGAACATTTTCTCAATCCGCAACGCCTGCGCGAGTGGCGCGAAGTACACGGTCAGCTTGCCAGCATGGCCAGGGAGATGGGGCTACGCATCAACGAGGAAGCCGCCAAATACGAAGCCATTCATCAGGCGCTGCTGGCCGGTTTCCTCGGTAACATCGGCGTAAAAATGGACGAAGGCGGCTACCAGGGTGCGCGCGGCATCAAGTTCCACATCCACCCCGGTTCCGCGCTGGCGAAAAAATCGCCCAAATGGGTGATGGCGGCAGAGCTTACTGAAACCACGCGGCTGTACGCCCGCACCGCCGCCAAGATCGAACCCGAATGGCTGGAAGCCGTCGCCGCGCACTTGTTGAAACGCAATTATTTCGACCCGCACTGGCAGAGAAAAACCGCCCAGGTATCGGCCTTCGAGCAAGTACAGCTGTTCGGCCTGACCATCGTGCCCCGGCGCAGCGTGCATTACGGCAGTATCGACCCGGTGGAGAGCCGCCGCATTTTCATCCGCAGCGCGCTGGTGGCGGGAGAGTACGACACGCGTGCGCCGTTCTTCGCCCACAACGGTCAGCTCATCGAGGAAATCGTCGAACTGGAGCACAAGGCGCGGCGCCAGGATGTGCTGGTCGACGAGGAGCGCCTGTTCGCGTTTTTCGACGCGCGCATCCCGGCCGGGATCGTCAACGGCAGCGGTTTCGACCAGTGGCGGCGCGACGCGGAGCGGGAAAATCCGCGTCTGCTGTACCTTTCCCGCGACGACCTGATGCGCCACGGTGCGGAGTCGGTGACCGCGGACTGGTTTCCGCAGGTGCTCACCATCGACGCCATCGCGTTACCGCTGAGTTATCGCTTCGAGCCCGGCCATCCGCTCGACGGCATGACGGTCACCATCCCGTTGGCGCTGCTCAATACCGTGCCGGGCTGGCACTTCGACTGGCTGGTGCCGGGCATGTTGCGCGAAAAACTCACCTGGTATGTCAAGGCGCTGCCCAAGCAGCTGCGCCGCGTATTCGTGCCGGTTCCGGACAGCGTCACGGCATTGATGGAAACACTGGCCCCGACCCGGGCACTGACCGAAGCGCTGGCCGACGCGTTAACCCGGCGCAGCAATTTGAAAGTAAGCCCGGCGGACTGGACGGATGTGCCGCCCCCACATCTCCGCGCCAATTTCCGCGTGATCGACGGCAATGGCCGGGAGCTGGCATCCGGCCGCGATTTGATCGCGCTACGCAAGCAACTGGGTGAAGCGGCACAATTGACCTTTCGTGCGCAAGATACGACGTTTGAAAAAACCGGTTTCAAGCGCTGGGAATTCGGTGACGTCCCGGAAGAACTGCGCTTCGACCGCGCCGGGCAAGCGGTGACCGGCTACCCTGCCCTCGCCGACGACAAGGACAGCGTGGCGCTGCGGCTGTTCGATACGCGTCAGGCGGCAGAACGCGCGCACCGTGCCGGGCTGGCACGCCTGTTCCGCCTGACCCTGACAGAACAATTCAAATTTCTGGAAAAAAACCTGCCTGACTTTACCCGGCTGGCGCTGGCCTACCGCAGCCTGGGGGATGCCGACAGTTTGCGCGAGGAGCTGATCCGCGCCATCGCCGAACGGGCCTGCCTGGGCGATGACGCTCTGCCGCGCACGCAACAGCAGTTCGAGGCGCAATTGTCCAAAGCGCGGGCGCGCCTCAAGGCAGTAGCGGATGCCCTCTCCCGCACGGTGGGGCAAGTGCTGGACGAGTACACCCAGATTCTGGGCAAGCTCAAGGCGCCGTGGCCGCACGTCGTGAAGGACATTCAGGATCAATTGTCGCATCTGGTTTACGCGGGCTTTATCAGCACGACCCCGTGGACGCGCCTCCAGCATCTGCCGCGCTATCTCAAAGGCATCAATGCGCGCCTGTCCAAACTGCCCGCGCGGCTGGAGCAGGACCAGCGCCACGCCACTGCCCTCATTTCACTCACTGCCCAATACCGTGCGCGCCTCGACAAGCACCGCAAGGCGGCAATCGACGACCCGGCGCTGGAGGAATTCCGCTGGCAACTGGAGGAACTGCGCATTTCGCTATTCGCGCAGGAACTGAAAACCCCACAGCCGGTGTCGGTTAAACGCCTGCAAAAACTGTGGGAGAATGTATTGCACTGAGGAGGTTCAATGCATCCAATTGCCCGGCAGCTGAATATTCCCAACAGCATCACCCTGCTGCGCCTGATCCTGGTGCCGGTGGTGGTATGGCTGCTGACCGTGGGTTATTACAACTGGGCGCTGTGGGTGTTCATCGCAGCCGCACTCAGTGATGCGCTGGACGGCTTTCTCGCGCGCCTCCTTGACCAGCGCACCGAACTTGGGGCGGCCCTCGATCCCATCGCCGACAAGCTCATGCTGCTGTCCACCCTGGCCGTACTGGTTTGGCTGGCGCTGCTGCCGGGCTGGTTGCTCAGCGTCATCATATTGCGCGATGTGGTGATCATTGGCGGCGCGTTGGCTTACCGGCACCGCGCCGGTCATCTTGAAGTCACCCCCACCTGGCTGGGCAAGTTGCACACCTTGCTGGAATTCGCATTGGCCGGCCTGGTCATCGCCGATGCCGCCGCCATCCTGCCCTTGGCCGCATGGCTATTGCCGCTGTTTTATCTGGTGCTGTTCACCGCGTTGGCGTCCGGTGCGCAGTATGTGTGGTTGTGGGGGCGCAGGGCGGCAACCCTGTAGTCTTAACATCACATCAGGCAATAAAAAAGCCGGGCAGCTTGCGCCACCCGGCTTCAAATGATCTGCAACGAATCAGTTGAGGATCAGGATTTCCACACGGCGATTCTGGGCACGTCCTGCTGCCGTTTTGTTGCTGGCAACCGGGTGGGTTTCGCCAAAGCCTTTGGTGGTCATGCGGCTGTCTGCGATACCTTTGCTTTCCAGATATTTTTTGACCGTCGCGGCACGGCGCTTGGACAGGCCCATGTTGTATTTCGCGGTACCGATGCTGTCCGTGTAGCCGGCGATCTCGACGTTGATATCCGGATAGGTATTCAGCATTTGCGCATCTTTATCCAGTTTGGCCTTACCAGCGGGGCGCAAGGTCGCCTTGTCAAAATCAAAATTGGTACCCTCGAGAATAATCTTGGTCTGTGGTGCAGGACGCTCAACAGGAGGCTGTTCCACTGGCGCGGGTGCAGGCATTGGTTCGGGTTCCTGCACTGGCGCGGGCATAGGCTCAGGGGTGGGTTGCGGTTTGGGTGCAGGTGGCATGGGTTTCGATCCTAAAGGAATCACCAGTCCCACGGTAGCAACCCAGTCACCCGGATTCACGCCGCCTGCATCATGAATATAGCGGTAACGCACATCGCCCCGCACCGCAATATCATTCATCCATTTCATCGCGCCCACGCCGGCATTCGCCGCCCAGTTGGTTTCGGAAATGCCCGGTGCACGCGTCTGCACGCCGCCTACCCCGATCACGGTATAAGGCGTGAAGCTGGCGTTACGGTTAAAGATGTACAGCGCATCCAGTCCCAGCCCGGTGTTCTTGAGCGTACCGGTCGAATTCCTGATGCTGTACGCCGCATAGTTGCTGTTCAATTCCAGGTTCCAGCTTTGGCTGATGGCTTTGCCAACTCCCAGACCAAAGCCGAAATCATTGTCGATTCCCTGCTTGTGGTACCAGTCGCCATCGGTAACGGTGAAATTGACTGACGGGGTCAGATACAAACGCGTATCCAGTTCGGCGGCCAGCGCCTGGCTTGCCACAACGGTGCAAGACAGCGCTACTAAAGTGCGGGTAATGGGGGACATACTGTTCTCCTGAATATCAATAGCATTATGCAAATCGCAAACTGTTCTTAGCTGCTGTGCGCAATTTAGCTTATTGAAACATCAGGCTCTGTGCGTTAGCGCACTTATGTCCAGGAACTCGTTATCGTCTCACGGACACTGAGTTAACCCGGGTTTCCAAAGCAAGTAATCAAGCACATTTCCCATGCAAGCTGCCCTGTCGCCACTTTAGTGACTAACAAAATGCGATGTGAAATGGTTCTTGATAAATCCCATGACAACTTCATCTATATGGATAAAGTCCGTGCCTTTTTGTTTAGGAAAATTGTACTGAATAGAAATATCCGGACTAATTTGTCGCTCAGCTGAATAAATTGCGTCGTGTTCACCCCATTCGACCTGTACCCATTGGTCATCATGTGCTTTGAAAAGGTAATATGTCTGCATCCCTTGCGGATCATTAATACGATCACCGCGAAGAAATATTTCGTAGACGTCATGAGTTCCTGCTCGATACACGGCACCTGGTCGTTTTGGATCAAAATGATCGCTTTGTGCCTCCTCGATTTTTAGCTCTTCCAGATTTTTTCGGAAACGTCCTAAGAGAATAAAAACCGTCATTTCATCTTCGTAGGATTTATTTCCAACGGGCTGCATACCCGGGTACAGACAATGAAACTCGAGCCCAGTGTTCTTAGAAAAGGCTTTGGCCCCGTATGCGGCGGGTATTGAAAGCGTAGCCGTTGTATTGCTATCGTGTAATACGATTTTCTCGATGCGGTTCATGTCTTTTGGTTCGCTGCATCCAAACATGATGAGCATTCCCGATAGAAGTGCGCAGTTAATTACAACGACACGCCATTTTCTTTTCATGCAGCCTCCCACATCTCGAATACCATATCATTCGTCGCGATCAAAGCCATCACATCACCGAGAGCCATATCCTTTTCATCTGAAGAATCAGAATTTTTTTTGAAATCGTCACAACTACAGCAACAAGGTTAAGACCCGCAAGATTTTCTGCGTCCTTAGCTAGATTGATATTTAGATATGGTCCTACTGAGCCGCGTAGATAGCACCGGGGTCCACACCATGCATCCCATGCATCGGGGTCAGATACCGTCTTGCCAGACTGCTGCACCACATTCCATCAAGTCGATACGGTTTTCTGCGCACTCTTCGGCCGAAATGCCTTGATCACCTCTTCCCGGGTTTCCATATAAGGGCCGCCAATCAGGTCCACACAATAGGGCACGGCCGCAAACACGCCATCCAGTGTTTCCTTGATCGCCTTGGGTTGGCCGGGCAAATTCAGGATCAGGCAGGCACCGCGCACCACGCCGACCTGGCGCGACAGGATGGCGGTGGGCACATATTTCAGGCTCACCGCGCGCATCGCCTCGCCGAAGCCGGGCAATTCCTTGTCGGCCACGGCACGCGTGGCTTCCGGCGTCACATCGCGCGGCGCTGGTCCGGTACCGCCGGTGGTGAGGATCAGCGCGCAGCCGCTTTGGTCGGCCAGTTCTTTCAGCGTGGCTTCGATCAGCGGCTGCTCATCGGGAATCAGCCGGGTGTCGAAGCTGCATGGGTTTTGCAACGCGGCTTCCAGCCATTCCTTCAGCGCGGGAATGCCCTTGTCCTCGTACACACCGCTGGAGGCGCGGTCGGAAATGGAAACCAGACCGATATGGATCGTATCCATCATCACTCTCAAAACGGTAATTGCAGCGCGGGGGCGGCCTCGTGCAGCACGCGCCGGAAATCCGCCTGGATGCGTTCGATGCCGGCCTGAGTATCCGCCTCGAAACGCAACACGATCACCGGGGTGGTGTTGGAAGGCCGCGCCAGGCCGAAGCCATCGGCGTATTCCACGCGCAGGCCATCGAGGGTGATGATTTCGCGCGCTTCAGGGAAAGTGGCGCTCTTTTGCAGCTTGTCCATCAGCGTGTAGTGTTCGCCTTCGGGCATGGTGATGTTGAGTTCCGGGGTATTGACCGTATCCGGCAGGCCATGCAAAGTGGCGTTGATATCGGCTTGCTTGCTCAGATATTCCAGCAAGCGTGCACCAGCGTACATGCCGTCGTCGAAACCGTACCAGCGTTCCTTGAAGAAGATATGGCCGGACATTTCACCGGCCAGCAGCGCACCGGTTTCCTTCATTTTTGCCTTGATGAAGCTGTGACCGGTTTTCCACAGCAGCGGACGGCCGCCACGCGCGCGAATCCAGTCGAACAGTTTGCGCGTGGACTTCACATCGAAAATGATTTCGGCATTCGGGTTGCGGCTCAATACATCATCGGCAAACAGCATCAACTGGCGATCCGGGAAGATGATGCTGCCATCCTTGGTGACCACGCCCAGACGGTCGCCATCGCCGTCGAAGGCAAGGCCGATTTCCGCGTCGCTGGTTTTCAGGCGGGCGATCAGATCCACCAGGTTTTTCGGCTGGGAGGGGTCGGGATGGTGATTGGGAAAATTGCCATCCACTTCGCAGAACATTTCCTCGACGGTGCAGCCAAGACGTCGATACAACTCCGGTCCGAACGCGCCGGGCACGCCATTGCCGGAATCGACGATGACTTTCATCGGGCGCGCCAGCTTGATGTCGCCGGCGATACGATCCAGATAAGCCGGGGCGATATCGTGCTCGCTGTAACTGCCGTTACCTTTCACCAGATCGTTGTTCTCCAGCCGCTCTCTCAGTGCCTGAATCGCATCGCCGGACAGTGTTTCGCCGCCCAGCACCATTTTCAGGCCGTTGTAGTCGGGCGGGTTGTGGCTGCCGGTGACCATCACGGCGGAATGCGTGCCAAGTTCGTAAGCTGCGAAATAGGTCATCGGTGTAGCGACCATACCCAGATCGATCACGTTGATGCCCGATTTCTGGATGCCGCGTGCCAGTGCGCCCGCCAGGTCCGGACCGGACAAACGCCCGTCGCGGCCAATGCAGATCGCCGTCTGGCTGCGTGCGACCGCTTCCGAGCCAATTGCGTGGCCGATGGCCTCGACGATCTCCGGAGTCAGCGTCCTGCCGACAATGCCGCGAATATCGTAAGCCTTGAAAATTTCTTTTGGAAATGTGGTCATGGAAACTCCTGATAACAAAATAAGAAAAACATGCGGCTAAATTCAGTATGGTTATAGTTCAGTCTATTCTACCTGCATGACACGACGGTCATTGCCCGGTCTCAAAAAACCCCAGGGTACGTTGCGGCATCCAGTTCGCCGTTCCGGGAAACGGCCCTTCGAGAAATCCGACATGACCGCCTTCAGCAGGAAAATCCAGCGTTACTGCGGAAGAGACTTCATCCGGCCCAGGCAAAGCCGAGCCGGGCATGAAAGGATCGTTGCGCGCATTGATCAGTAAAGTGGGCACCTGCACATGAATCAGTCCCGGCTTGCTGGATGCGCGCAACCAGTAATCGTCTGCACTTTTGTAACCATGTAGCGGCGCCGTTACCAGATCATCGAATGCATACAGGGATGAGACAGCCTTGACCTGCTGGCGCGCATACAAGTTTGGATAGGCGTCGAGTTTCTGCAATGCTTTTTGCTTGAGCGTATACAGGAATCTCGCCGTGTAGCTAAAACGATTAAAGCCATTGTCCAGACTATAGCCGGCAACAGTAAGATCCAGTGGCGCCGAGATCGCTACTGCGCGACTGATCACACTCATGGCATTTTCACCTTCTTCCCCGAGCCACTTGAGCAGGGCATTCCCTCCCAGCGACACGCCGGCAGCATACAGCGCAGCATGGTCATTTTTAAGTCGCAAGCGTTTGAGAGCGTAATCGATCTCGACGCTATCACCGGCAAAATAGGCGCGCGGCAGGCGATTGGGTTCGCCCGAGCAGCCGCGAAAATGCACCACGACGCCACGCCAGCCGCGCTGCCTGACGGCGCTCATCATGGCCAGCGCATAATAGCCACGCGAGTTGCCCTCCAACCCGTGAAACAATACCACCAGCGGCGCGTCCGCATCAGCATCCAGCCAGTCGAGGTCGAGAAAGTCGCCATCCGGCAGTTCCCAGCGCTCGCGCCGGTAATCCATATGTGGAACCGGCGCAAAAAAATAAGGATAGATGGTTTGTAAATCACCACCCGGCAGCCAGGCTGGCGCCCGGTATTCAGTGACACGGTACGGCATGGCGCCTATTCCTGCGTCAGGCATCAATGCAGGGTCGGTGCCTTGCCGGCGGGCGCAATATGTGGCGCAGGCGTGCCATGATGCGCCACCAGGTACCAGCCACCCCCCTCCTCCAGTTGATACACATTCGTGGCGAGCACATGTCCTTGTTGCGAGGCATTGCCCGTCACGCTCAAATGCTCTTCAACCAGATGTACTACTTGCGTTGTACTGGCATACTCACGCAATACATTGACCTGCACCGTGACACCGCTGCCCCCGGCAAAAATCTGTTGCCAGCTCTTACGTATCGCCTCGACGCCCACCAGTACCGGCCCGGCCGGATGAATGCAACTGATCTCGGCGGCGCCCGACCAGACCGCCATCATGGCCTCCAGATTGGCGTCTTCAAAGGCTTGGTAAAAAGCAATTTCGGCGAGTTCTACAGTGGTGTACATGGTTTCCTGAGCATTTGAATAATTGGTTGGTGCGCCATATGGGCAAACAGCTTTCCTGCAACGATGTTAGCCGATTTGGCTACTGCATGCATCCGCCAGCACCACGCAAGCGGTGTCTGGCTACTCTGCTGCAATTGCCCTGCTGCTGATGCGGGGCGGTCTCGGCCCACAGGAGTCAGTGTATAATCAGAAATTTGGATTGCCGTACTCCCTACCCTGACATGACTTTATCTACTGCCCAGTTTTCCGGCTTGTCCCTGACGATTCGATGATCACCCGCCTGATTCAGCGTGTATTCGGCAAAAAAACCGCTGCCACCAAAAAATCCCGCCTGCAAATCATCCCGCTCGCTCAGCACGGACTGGCCAGGGAACGGATCCTGCCGTGCGCGCTGAAAGTCACCGATACCCTGCAACAGGGCGGCTTTGCTGCATTCGTCGTCGGCGGTGCGGTACGCGATCTGCTGCTGGGCAAAACGCCCAAGGATTTTGACGTGGCCACCAATGCCACTCCGGAACAGGTGCATGCGCTGTTCCGCCGCTCGCGCATTATCGGGCGGCGTTTCCGGCTGGTGCACGTCATGTGCGGCGGAGATACCATCGAGGTCTCCACGTTTCGCTCCAATGGCCTGGTGACGGAAGACGATGATGATCGCGCAACCGATGCGACCGGCCGTATCGTGCGCGACAACGTATTCGGCAGTCAGGAAGACGATGCCGAGCGCCGTGATTTTACCGTCAACGCCTTGTATTACGACCCTGCCAGTCAGGAAATCTGGGACTATCGCGGCGGTGTTGCGGACATCGAACGCAAGACCCTGCGCATGATCGGCGATCCCGCGACCCGTTACCGCGAAGACCCGGTACGCATGCTGCGTGCGGCACGTTTTGCCGCCAAGCTGGAGTTCAAGATTGACGAGGCCACCCGTGCACCGGTCGCGGAACTCGCCGACCTGCTGGAAAATGTACCGCCGTCGCGCCTGTTCGACGAAATGCTCAAGCTATTGTTGTCCGGTCACGCCTTGCGCGGCGTGCACCAGTTACGCGCCGAAGGATTGCACCGCGGCATGCTGCCATTACTGGACACCATTCTGGAACAGCCCGAAGGCGAGCGTTTTATCACGGCCGCGTTACACAACACCGATTTGCGCGTGCAGGCAGGCAAGCCGGTGTCGCCCGCTTTCCTGTTTGCAACCCTGCTCTGGCACGAGCTGCAAAGCGATTTCAGGTCACGCATTGCGGCCGATGTAAAACCCGCACCAGCCTTATTCGAAGCGATGGATGCGGTACTCGACCGCCAGCGCGAACGCCTCGCAGTACCGCGCCGCCTGGATGGCATGATGAAGGAAATCTGGAGCATGCAGCCGCGTTTCGAGCAGCGTTCGGGCAGCCGTCCCTACCGCCTGTTGCCGCACCCGCGTTTTCGCGCCGGTTATGATTTCCTGCTGTTGCGCGCGCAGAGTGGCGAAGTGGATCAGGAACTGGGCGACTGGTGGACCACCTTTCAGGATGCCTCGGAAGAAGCCCGCGCAGCCATGCTCCTGCCCGAGGTGCAGGGCGCACTCAAGAAACGCCGCCGCAGACGCAGCAAAAAACCAGCCGACGCCGGAGAGCCGGCCAGGCAGGCATGAACACATGCACGGCGACCCGCTTGCCGGCCCGCGCATATGTTGCGCTGGGCAGTAACCTGGCCGACCCTGCCGGACAGGTTCTGGCTGCACTCGGCGCCATTGCCGCATTGCCCCACACTCGCTTGCTGGCGCGCTCTTCGCTTTACCTGAATGCGGCGGTAGGCTATGCCGATCAGCCCGACTTCATCAACGCCGTGGCACTGCTGGAAACCGGCCTCACACCACAGCAGTTACTCGATGCGCTGCTCAACATCGAGCATGCATTCGGGCGCGAACGCACCTTTCGCAATGCCCCGCGCGTCATCGATCTGGATGTATTGAGCTATGCTGCACTGCAATGCCACGATGCCGGCCTGACACTACCGCACCCGCGCATGCACGAACGCGCCTTCGTGCTGATACCATTGCTGGAAATCGCACCGGACATGGTGATCCCCGGCCTGCAAGCCGCCGCACACTATCTGCCGGACGTCAGCGGACATGGCCTGACGCGGGTAGCCGACAATTGGACCAGTCAGAACAAGACCACCGAAAAAAGCCAATGAAAAATGCTGGAAAAATATCGTTTTATTGCCGTTGAAGGCCCGATAGGCGCAGGCAAAACCAGTCTGGCACGGCGTATCGCAGCCTATTTGCACGCGGACACCTTGCTGGAAGGCGCCAGTGAAAATCCGTTCCTGCCGCGCTTTTACCAGGATCCCAAACGCCACGCGCTGGCCACCCAGCTGTTTTTCCTGTTCCAGCGCAGCGGCCAGGTGCAGGACTTGCAGCAATCCGACCTGTTTCGTCACAATACTGTCGCAGACTTTTTGCTGGACAAGGATTTGCTGTTTGCACGCCTGAATCTGGATGACGATGAATTCCGCCTGTATCAAAAAATCTACGATGAACTGCAGCCCAAGGCACCGGTGCCTGACCTGGTCATTTATCTGCAGGCCCGGCCGGACGTCCTGCAAGCGCGCGTACTCGGACGCGGCATCGACTACGAACGCAATATATCGACCGATTACCTGCGCCGCCTGGCCGAAAGCTATACGCACTATTTTTACAATTACACGGCGGCACCGCTTTTCACCGTCAACTGCGAGCACCTCAATTTCGTGCAAAGCGATGCGGATTTTGCGCTGCTGATGCAGCAAATCGAGGGCATGCGCGGTAATCGCGAATTTTTCAACCGGGCGGTATAAAATCGCAGTATGAAAACCACCTTGACCACTTTGCAACAGCGCGCCGCACAGGGCGAAAAACTCGCCATGCTGACCTGCTATGACGCCACTTTCGCCACGCTGCTGGAAGTCGCTGGCGTGGATATACTGCTGGTCGGCGATTCGCTCGGCATGGTGTTGCAGGGCCAAAGCACGACCTTGCCGGTGAGCCTGCAGGACATGGCTTACCATACGGCTGCCGTGGCGCGCGGCGCCACCCACAGCTTCATCATGGCCGACCTGCCATTTGGCAGCTATCAGGCCAGTCCCGCACAGGCACTGCAATCCGCAGCCTTATTGATGGCGGCAGGCGCGCATTGCGTCAAGCTCGAAGGAGGGGCGGTGATGGCTGAAACCATTGCCTTCCTCACGGCACGCGGGATTCCGGTTTGTGCGCATATCGGCCTGCTGCCGCAATCGGTCAATGCGCTGGGCGGGTATAAAGTCCAGGGGAAAACAGTCGACGCGGCGCAACAGTTACTGGCCGATGCACAGCAATTGGAGCAGGCTGGCGCGTGCATGGTACTGATGGAAGCAGTGCCGGCCACGCTCGCCCAATCCATCACCGCAAGCCTGCGCGTTCCCACCATCGGCATCGGTGCAGGCCCGGACTGCTCGGGCCAGGTGCTGGTTCTGCACGATATGCTCGGTATCTCCCCCGGCAAACCGCCACGCTTCGTGAAAAATTTCATGGAAGGCGCGGGCAGCATACAGGCTGCAGTAATCGCCTATGTGGCAGCGGTCAGGAATGGCCGGTTTCCAGGCGCTGAACACAGTTTCTGACGGATTGAAATCCATCGTAAACGCCATCATGATTTCCGCGTAATCACACCCCGTTTTCAATCCCATGCAAATCATCCACACGATTGCGGACATGCGCCGCTGGCGCGCCGAGAATGCCGATGTGGCCATCGTACCCACAATGGGCAACCTGCATGAAGGCCACATCTCGCTGGCACGCCAGGCACGCAGGCATGCCCGCCGGGTGATTGTCAGCATTTTTGTAAATCCCCTGCAATTCGGTGCAAATGAGGATTTTTCGCGTTATCCGCGCACGCTGAGCGACGATTGCGATCGCCTGCGTGAAGTGGATACCGACGTGGTTTTTGCCCCCGCTGCGGATACGCTGTTCCCGCATCCACAAAGCTACCATGTCGAACCGCCCGCCCTGGCCAACGAGCTGTGCGGCGCATTCCGGCCCGGGCATTTCCGTGGCGTGGCAACCATCGTATTGAAATTTTTCAACATCACACAGCCGTGTGTGGCGTTATTCGGGCAAAAGGATTATCAGCAACTGGCCATTATTCGCGGCATGGTAACGGATCTGAATGTGCCGGTGGACATCGTGGCAGGCGCAACCGTGCGCGCCGCCGATGGATTGGCGCTGTCGTCGCGCAACGGTTTTCTGAGTGCCCCGGAACGCGCCGAAGCGCCACGCCTGTACCAGACCCTGAATGTAATCCGCGACCGTCTGGCCACCGGACAACGCGATTTCACCGCGCTGGAACTGGCCGCCAGCGCCACGCTCGCAGTACATGGATGGCGCGTGGATTACGTCGCCATCCGCCGCCGCGACCTCACCATGCCCGCCTCTGGCGACACTGATTTTGTTGTACTCGCCGCCGCTCATCTGGGCAACACCCGGTTGATCGACAATATCGAAGTCGAGAGCACCGAAACTTTATAGTTTATAATGGCGGTCTAATATTCGTTCCCTGAACGAGAGCGAGGCCATGCAAAGAACCATGCTGAAATCCAAGTTGCACCGGGTGCGCGTTACCCAATCCGAGCTTCACTACGAAGGTTCGTGCGCGATCGACGAAACCCTGCTGGAGGCCGCCGATATTCGTGAATATCAGCAAATCGACATCTACAATGTCACCAACGGCGAACGTTTCACCACCTATGCCATTCGCGCCGAGCGTGATTCCGGCACCATTTCCGTCAATGGTGCCGCCGCGCACAAGGCCCAACCCGGCGACCTGCTGATTATCGCCACCTATGCCAGCTACAGTGAAACCGAATTGCAGAAATTTACCCCGCAATTGGTCTACGTGGACGAACTGAATCGCATCATGGCGAGCCGCAGCCAGATTCCTGTACAAGCTGCACAGGCCTGAAAAATCAGGCGTTTTCTTGCCTCATCCGCCCCGGCAAAGTATACTAAGTGCTTGTTGAGCTTGGATATTATCCTGCGCATCAATCCACTACCCGCTGTTTTCAGTTCGCTACGCCTTGTTGCAGTCCTGGCACACAGGCCATCTGGCCCATCGGTGCATCTTAAGCGGCTGTCCACGGAAACAGCGTGACCGAACGTCACACATGACATCGTTCGCGTTCCAGGATTGCCTGAGTTCAAACCCATTGATTGGATACAGCACCAGCTTTTTCCCGTCTTGCTGACAAGCTGCCAACAGGTTTACGCATGTCATTTATGCTTTGCATGTCAATACCGGCACATCGCACGGGGGAGCACAAATGGAGACCAATATGCTAACCGAACGACTTTCACCCACCCTGCCCACGGCTACCGGCATGGTACTGGCTACCGACCTGGACGGCACCCTGCTGGCTGGTCCGTTACCCGCCCGGCGCCATCTGCATGGCCTGTTCAACGGCAACATGCCCGGCTCCAAACTCATTTTCGTGACGGGCCGGGGCCTTGAGTCCATATTACCGGTGCTGAATGACCCGACGGTGCCGCGTCCCGATTACATCATTGCCGATGTCGGTGCGACCGTCGTTCACGGTGATAGCTTGCTACCTGTCATGCCCCTGCTGCAGGAAATCGCCGCCACATGGCCTGGAACCCAGAAAGTGCTCGATGCATTGGCCCCGTTTACATACCTTGATCGCCAAAACGTCCCGCAAGAGCGGCGCTGCTCGTTCTTTGTACGTGAAGGACTGATTGACGATGAGCTGCGACGTGTCGTTGACGAGCTGGGCTGCGAACTCCTGTTCTCCGCACAACGCTATCTTGATGTACTTCCTAAAGGCGTCGGGAAAGGTGCGACATTGGGACGCCTGTGCAAGCACCTCAACCTTGATCCGGAATCGGTCGTCACCGCCGGTGATACGCTCAATGACTTGTCGATGTTCACCGCCGGATTTCAGGGCATCGTCGTAGGTGGCGCCGAGCCGGCCCTGGCTGAAGCCGTGCGCCATCTCCCCCGCACGCATATTGCCGCAGGCGAGGGTTGTGCCGGCATCCTCGAAGGGCTTGCACATCATCAGTTACTGAGTGGCGAAACCCCAGCCAACGCCGATAGCCTGGGGGAATCGGAACTGGTCATGGTGTACCATCGCCTGCCTTTTGACGAGAGTCCAGAGGGTAAATGGCGACGCCCGAAAAGCCCTAACGGCATCATCCCGACACTGCTCAATTTTTTTGCCGGCGGCACCACCGGGTCATGGGTTGCCTGGTCTCAGCAATCCTCGCGCGAGCCCAAGAACTTCAATACACGTGTCGCAATCGATGAAAAGAAATATCCGAATCTGCACGCAGCACGGATCCCGTTGACGGCACACGACGTCGATCTGTTTTACAAGAAATTTTCCAAGGAGGCGTTCTGGCCAATCATTTTTTCGTTTCCGGACAAGGCCGAATTTCTGCAGGCTCACTGGGAACATTATCTTAAAATCAATGAAATTTTTGCGCGTCAAACGGCGGTAGAAGCAGCTGAAGGTGCGCTGGTCTGGATTCATGATTACAACCTGTGGATGGTACCGGCATTCCTGCGCGGGCTGCGCCCCGATCTGAAAATCGCATTTTTTCACCACACTGCTTTTCCACCATCAGACGTATTCAACATCATTCCATGGCGGCGCGAGATCGTTGGCAGTCTGTTGCAATGCGATTACATCGGATTCCATATTCCGCGCTATGTGGAAAATTTTGTCGATGCAGTACGCAGCTATGCACCTACCGAGATTACCGATACCACACCGTGTGCACCCCGGTTTCTTACCTATGGCTGCGCCCTCGGTGTGGATACCGCGACCACCGGTATCGAGGTCGCCGGGCGTCGCGTGCGTCTCGGTGCCCATCCCGTCGGGATCGATTGCGATCAGATCGACCGCCTGCTGCAGAAAGACTCGGTACGCGCCAGGATCGACAGCATTCGCGCTGAGTTGGGAGGGCGTTCAGCCATACTCTCGCTCGAACGCCTCGACTATGTAAAAGGCTCGCTTGAAAAACTGCTGGCGTTCGAAACCCTGCTTGAGAAACATCCGGAGCTGATCGGCAAAGTGGTGTTGCTGAATTTCGTCACTCCGGCAGCACCGGGGATGGAAATATACAAATCACTGCGCGTCAAGATTGACCAGATGGTGGGGCGGATCAATGGCCGGTTTTCAACCATCGACTGGACGCCGGTAAGATATTTTTATCGTTCGCTTCCCTATGAAGACGTGCTTGCCTATTATGCGGTCGCTGATGTGGCATGGATTACGCCATTGCGCGATGGACTCAACCTGGTGGCAAAAGAGTACGTAGCGACCCAGGGCAGTGTCGGTGGCAACGGCGCGCTGGTCTTATCGGAATTCGCCGGCGCCGCAGTTGAACTGCATGGCGCCCTGTTGACCAATCCATACGATGCGTCCAGCATGGAGCAGGCACTCCATCTGGCGCTTACGCTGGCAGAGGATGATCGCGCCTATCGCATGTCTCGACTGTCCGCTGT
>NZ_JBTSEG010000029.1:0-34507 GCF_054605375.1 Sulfuriferula sp.
TTCACGCTTGCGCGTGCGCTTGAGACTGAGGTCTAGGTTCAGGGTGGTTTGTTTCATGGGCTCAATGTTGACACAATGGGTTCGGGTGCGGGGCGCGAAAGTGGGGGTTTTGCAGAGTTTCCCTAGCACCAGGCTCGCTGTGGAAACGATACCGTCGTTCGCACCCAATACCGCGGCGCGCAACCAACCGATGCGTTGTGTGCGATGTTGCTCCGTCTGGCGTACAGGCATGCTTGAAGCCTCCTTCGATGACTACAAATAGGGGCAAGATGCGACCATCCGCCGGAAGCTCACGCGCCAACCGCCACACGGGTCTTCCACTGTTTCCCATCGATACCCTGGAATACCGCCTGGTAAGTCCCCGGCGCGAGTTTTAACGTCCCCTGATGCGGCAGCGAGATCGTGGCGCGCGCGCCAAGGACGCCGACGAAACCATACTGCGTCGGTTTGAAAACCGAATATTTGTATTCGTTGGCAAAACCGGTTTTAGGCAATTTGCTCAGCGCCTTTCCGTCCCAGGTTTCCAGCGCTTGCCCGTGTTCGTCAACGACGGAGACCTGGATCACGTATGCGCCCTGTGTGTCAGGACCAGCGTCCACATATGCGGACAGCGTCAGGTCACCGGACGAGGAAAGTACCGGCTTGGTCAGTACAAGGTGATGATGTTTCGGGTTAGTCCGTGCCGCCAGCGGGCTGAACACGGCACCGCGCAGATATCCATAAAAACCCACGGCAAAGACAATGGCGAGAATGCCGAACAGCTTCGCGAAACGCGTGACCTGGACCACTGGCAGCGGGCCGCTGAATAACCAGGGAAACCAGGCGCGGCGCGCGAACCTGGGGCATTTTTTCGCCACCCAGTGATCCAGCGACCACCAGCTACCGCCCCCGGCAATCATGATTCCCAGGCCCATGGCAAAGCTGTTGGCGGCCATGGTCCATTCGTCGACACATGTTGAACCCAGCCATCCGAACATCAGCATCAGGGAGACTGCCAGACCGACGCTGATCAAGCCGAAAAAGCGCGTCATGAAACCGAAAATCAGCCCCAGGCCGACCAACACCTCGACCAGCGTGAAGATAATGATCGATACATGCAACAGGGTGGGATGGTGCAACAAGGCGCTGAGCGCATCTCCGCTACCAAAAATGGCACCGGGTATCGCCTCGTTCATTTTGTGCGCCATGTAGCCGCTTGAACCGGGATCCAGCTTGCCCGTACTATAGATCAGCCGCCTGCTGGCGCCCGCCCAGTAAACCCAGCCTTGAACCAGTCGCACGCCAAGCATGGCGAGCCCCAGCAGAGTCCAGATGTCAGTATTTCGAGTTGGCGGAGCAGACGCGGTCACAGCGTTCTGGAGTGCGGGGGATGAGACAGGCATTTCGAATCTCCTGGGCGAACAGCTTTCATGGACTATTCAAGCAGTCTGTCCTCCCTTCCCGGGATGCGCTGTGCGCTATCGCACATAGAACCCGGGAAACGACACTGTTAATCCTATAAATCGCAATTCAAGCCACAGAGATGTCTGTGGCTAACTGATTTTTTCAGGTTCGCCGCGTTGTTTGTACGCACAAATCGGGTTGGCAAATCAGGGCACGCCAACGCACACCCTGCACCGCTTCATGGGACATTTGAGGTAACCTATGCCCTCCGTCCGGATCAGAAATTTCCTTAACTCACCATGAACGAAGATAGCCACGGGACTGCTCCACACTCGCTTGACCCGTCAGATTGGCAGGAACTCCGCGTCCAGGGGCATCGTATGCTGGACGATATGCTCGACTACCTCGAGCACATCCGGGAACGCCCGGTATGGCAGCCGATTCCGCAGCTGGTACGCGATCTGTTTCATGAATCGCTGCCAGCGCAACCAGCCGATCTCGCCACGCTGCACACAAGCTTCATGCACAATGTACTGCCGTATGCCGTGGGTAATGCGCATCCCGGTTTCATGGGCTGGGTGCATGGCGGCGGCACGCCGGTGGGCATGCTGGCGGAAATGCTGGCGACGGGGCTGAACGCCAATCTGGGCGGGCGCGACCAGATGCCCATCGAGGTGGAACGCCAGGTGTTGCAGTGGATGCGCGAACTGTTCGGCTTTCCGGACAGCGCCAGCGGCCTGTTTGTGACCGGCACCTCCATGGCCAACCTGATCGGCGTGCTGGTGGCGCGCACCGCAGCGCTGGGCACCGAGGTGCGTCAGAGCGGCGTCGCCGCCAGCGGCAAGCGCCTCACCGCTTATACCTCCGCCGGTGCCCACGGCTGTATCGCGCAGGCAATGGACCTTGCCGGTCTCGGCATGGACGCCTTGCGCATCATCCCGGTGAACGACCAGTACCAGATGGACAGCACAGCACTCGAACAGGCCATTGCGGCGGATCGCAGCGCCGGTTTCACGCCGTTTTTCATCGCCGCGACAGCGGGTACCGTTGATGTCGGTGCCATCGACGATCTCACTGCACTGGCAGACATCGCCCAGCGCGAGGCCTTGTGGTTTCATATCGACGGGGCGTACGGGGCGCTGGCCATGCTCGCCCCGGATATTGCACCGCGCCTGCGCGGCATCGAGCGCGCCGACTCGATCGCCTTCGATTTCCACAAATGGGGACAGGTGCCCTACGATGCCGGGTTCATCCTGGTGCGGGACGGTACCTTGCACTACGATACCTTCGCATCTCCCGCAGCCTACCTGCGCCGCGAAGCCTGCGGCCTGGCGGGCGGGTCACCCTGGCCATGCGATTTCGGGCCGGATCTTTCACGCGGTTTCAGGGCGCTGAAAACCTGGTTTACCATCAAAGTCTACGGTACCGAGCAACTCGGCCGGACGATTTCCGGCACCTGCGCGCTGGCCCAATACATGCAGCAGTGCATCGAGACCATGCCGATGCTGGAACTGCTGGCACCCGTGACGCTGAATATAGTCTGTTTTCGCTACCGCTGTGAAAATGCAGATCAGATTAATACGCAGCTCGCGACCGCATTGCAGGAATCCGGCATTGCTGCGCCATCCACGACGACCATCAACGGCCATGTCGCGATTCGCGCAGCGATTGTCAATCACCGCACCGCTACCCGCGACATCGACGCGCTGCTGCAAGCAACCCTTGCCCTCGGCAGGGAACTTACCCGGACACCATGACTCAGGAAAAGAATGAATAACGATTCACCGCAACCATCCCTTACGCATGACGAAAATTGCGAGCCGCTGATTGGCCTCGCCCCATTAATGCGCATGGCATTTTCCGGCGCCGACCTGGGCCCGCTGGGCACGCGTTTGCTGAAGCGCGCAGAAACGCATCCGCACGATGCCAATACCTTGCTGGACCTGTCGACGATCCTGCAACTCAAGGGCAATCGCGCCGCCGCGCTCGCCGTACAGTCGCAGGCGCTGGAGATGCAACAGCTGTATCACATGCCGGCAGCGCAGGATGCGACAGCCATCCGCGTGCTTGCCATCATGGGCCCGGGCGATTTGATGACCAATACGCCGCTGGAATTTCTGGTGGAAGGCTCCGATATCGCACTCGACATGCTGTATGTGGCGCCGCACCTGCCCTTTCCTGCAGCACTGCCGGAACACGACGTGGCGTTTGTCGCCGTCGGCGAGTCCGATCAGAATCGCCCTTTGCTGCAATATGTTGCCGAGCTGATTCAAGCGTGGCCGCGCCCGCTGCTGAATACGCCTGACCGCATCGCCGGCGTGTCGCGCGATGGCGCTTGCGTGCTGCTGGCCTCGGCGCCAGGGGTCGTCATGCCAGGCACGGTACGCATCGATCGGCAAACCCTGGAACAGGTCGGGCGCGGGCAACTGGCGCTGGCCGACATCCTTGAAGACGGCGATTTCCCGATTATTGTGCGTCCGGTTGATTCTCATGCAGGGCAGGGGCTGGACAAACTCGATACGCCTGCCGCAATTGGCGATTATCTGCAGTCACAACCGATGAACACGTTTTATGTATCCCGTTTTGTCGACTATCGCGGGCCGGGCGGTTTATTCAGAAAGTCGCGCATCGTTCTCATCCACGGTCGTCCATATGTTTGTCATATGGCGATATCGGCGCACTGGATGATCCATTACCTGAATGCCGGCATGACCGACAGCGCAGAAAAGCGCGCCGAGGAGGCCCGCTTCATGGCAGGTTTCGACGACGATTTTGCGCGTCGGCATGCTACCGCTTTCCAGGCTATCCATGAGCGCATGGGGCTGGATTATCTTGGCATCGACTGCGCGGAAACACCTACCGGCGAGTTGCTTATTTTTGAGGTAGACAGCAACATGATCGTGCATGCGATGGACCCGGTCGATCTGTTTCCCTATAAACAGCCACAGATGCATAAAGTATTCGCCGCCTTTCGCAGCATGCTGATCGATGCAAGCGCACAATCCTGATTTTGCCTGACAATAATCGTCATGACCGGCTTACCCTTCCTGCTACCCGACAGTTACTGGTAGAAGGCGGCGATGCCCGTATCACGCTGGCATCGGGTCAGGATTGCAATAAATATGGATGTTCACCTGAGCCCGATCCGGGCCTGATAGGGTTTGGTTCCGCCACGGCTTCGACTATTTCCGAGACTGGTTTTAATGCTGCAGACCAACTGCGTCGCCGCCTTCTCAGTGATGCCGATACGCAAGCACCGGCCACCCTCTATGCCCGCGAACTCAACCGGCTGCGTCAGGAACTTATCCAGTTATGCGGCATAAGTGATCTGCCCGGTCTCGATATCGTATTCGCCGCATCGGGCACGGACTTGCACCTCATTGCGGCTCAGCTTATCAGTAACGGCGCCGATGTATCCACGCTGGCACTGATGCTGAATCCGGAAGAAACCGGCAGCGGCGTACCGGCTGCGCTGGCTGGCCGTCACTTCAGTGCCCATACGGCACGAGGAAATTCAGTTAACGCAGGGAGTACCATCAAGGGCACGGCTGCAATCGAGGTCGTGGCAGTGCCGATTCGGGAAACTGATGGCATCCCGCGTCCGGCAACAGTAGTCGATGCAGAGATCGAATCACTGGCGGCCAATGCAATCAAACATGGTCGTCGTGTACTCCTGATCCTTACCGACGTTTCCAAAACCGGCCTGATCGCGCCAAGTGTGGTCTGCGTTGTTGCACTGCAACGCCGCTGGCCGGATAAGCTCGATATCCTGGTCGATGCATGCCAGTTCCGTCTCGCACCTGCCACCCTGCGCGCTTATCTGGCGCATGACTTCATGGTGGCGGTGACCGGCTCGAAATTCCTCACCGGGCCCACTTTTTCGGGTGCACTTCTTATCCCATCTGCGGTCGCACAGCGTTTGCACAATCGTCCGTTGCCACCCGCCCTGCAGACCTATTCCGCAGCGGCAGACTGGCCGGTAGGATGGGATGGCAGCGGCGTTCTTGATCCCGATGCAAGCAATTTCGGGCTATTGCTGCGATGGGAAGCCGCCATCACCGAATTACGGGCATTTCGTGCCATACCGGAAGCGGTCGCCAAACGCTTTCTACAGTCTTTTGCGGAGGCCGTTCAGCATCGGCTGAGCCGTGATCCCGGCTTTGAACTCATCCCGGCACCATTGATCAATCGTCGCCCCTTGATAGAAGCGGCAGGCTGGGATCATATCCGGACGATTTTTCCGTTTCTGCTGCACCACCCTGCCAACGCTGTCCGAAGCGGCCCGTTAAGCAAGGAAGAGACCACGCTGATCTATCGCCAGCTGCAAGATACACTCACCCCCCATCCTGATCCGGATACCGGCAGCGCCTGCACAACATTACGCTTCCAATTGGGACAACCCGTTGCGGCCGGACAGCGCAACGGCATGCCGGTAAGCGCCTTGCGGCTGTGTAATAGCGCGCGCCTGGTAATCGAGGCGGCAACTGGCCCTGGCCAGGGTGCCGCTGTCATTGAGCGTGCCCTGTGTGCACTGGACAAGACAGCCTTGCTCATCCGCCGCCTGTCATCATGAAAAAGATCGACTTTTTGGCATAAAAGTCCTGGCTGCGCATCAAGGTGACATGGCAACAGATTCGATGCCGCTCATTTAAACCCTGAAATAGTAAAGATTTCAGCCACTAATCACCCGATTGGTGAGAACTCAACACGCCTAATATACAAGCTCATAATCAGAACCCTTCCCGCACAACTCGTTCACGGCCCGTATGAAAGAAACTCCGACACCGCCACAGAATGCCCCCGACATCGCCCGCGAGGCCTTTCGTCGTCTGGCGATGCAGCGTACCGCCCCTACCCCGGACGCATATCGTACTGCCTACAATGAAATTGCCGGTATTTCGGAAAACGCGGATGCTGAAACCGTGCTCGCCGAGTTTGCAAAAAACCTGGTGCGCGCACGCGGCGAGGTAGCTGAATTCGGCACCCGCTTTAATCGTGCCCTGGAGGTGCGTGACTGGAAGGATTATGGTGACGGGCTTTCCCAACTGATAGAAAAACGCCTCAAAAAATCACCATCGGTCAGTAGTGCACCCATACATTTACCTACTGATGACAATCATCAGGTTCGGCTACTACGGGAACTACTCACCCGCACGCTGACGTTAGCGGTCGTCTCACTTCTCGCCGACCGGCCCGAACTCGCTAGCGAATCCGAATCGCTGGCGGCCGCAATTAAACAGGCGCACACCGAAGAAGCACTCAATGATGCGGCAAGCCGTCTGAAACAATTGTGTTTCCGTATCGAACTGAGAAGCGGTGATCTGGCCGAACAGCAGGAATTGCTGCTGCGTCTGTTCCGCCTCCTGCTGGATAACGTGCGCGACCTGTTGGAAGAGGACAGCTGGATGCGCGGCCAGGTCGAAGTCGTACAAAACCTCATCACCGGTCCGATCAATCACCATGCGCTTGAAGATGCCTCGCGCAGCCTCAAGGAAGTCATCTATAAACAGGGCACGCTGAAGAGCAGTCTGGCGGAAGCCAAGATCACCGTCAAAAACATGGTCACGATTTTCATTGATCGATTGAATACAGTCGCTGCCAGCACCGGCGATTATCATGAAAAGATGGACAGCTATTCCCAGAAAATCGCCCAGGCCGGCAGCATCAACGAACTTAATTCGGTTCTGGACGACGTAATGCGTGATACGCGCACAGTGCAGACAGATGCGTTGAACTCGCGCGATGAAATGGTGGCGGCACGTCAAAAGGCACTGGAGGCCGAAGCTAAAATCCACAAGCTCGAATCCGAGCTCGCCCAAATGAGCGAACTGGCGCGCGAAGACCCGCTGACCGGCAGCCTCAACCGGCGCGGGCTGGATGACGTATTCGAGCGTGAGCAGGCACGCGCGCAACGCCGCGGCTCCCCGCTTTGCATTGCGCTGCTGGATATGGATGATTTTAAGAAGCTCAATGACAATCACGGCCATTGTGCGGGTGACGACGCATTGATCCATGTGGTGAAAATCGTCAAGGAAACACTGCGCACCATGGATGTCATCGGCCGCTTTGGCGGCGAGGAGTTTCTGGTCGTACTGCCGGACACCAACATTGAAGATGCCACGCTGGTCATCGCACGCCTGAAAAAGGAACTGACCAAACGTATTTTTATCCACAATAACCAGCGTCTGCTGATCACCTTCAGCGCAGGCGTTGCATTAAGTGGTCCGGATGAAGATACAAAGTCGGTGTTAAAGCGCGCTGACACCGCATTGTACAAAGCCAAGAAAGCCGGCAAGAACCGTGCAATTGCTGCGGACTAGGCCGGAATGCCATCCTGCACGAATCTCCTGTTAAAGATTTTTCCAATTGCTGCCGAAACGTGGATAGGCGGTTCAAGTTCGGGTAGGGCCTGCGAAATAAATATTTTGTTTTACCCTAAATATTTCGCTGACACGTCCCGATAAGCTAAATAACGGCGGTTTGAATGCCTGGCCTTACCAAGGTCAAACCAAAGTTGACGGCGCTTGAGCCGGACCCTCAAACCACAGGAATCAAGGAGATCTAACATGGCTTCATATATCAACACCAACATCGCTTCGCTGAATGCCCAGCGCAACCTTTCCACCTCGCAATCCTCGCTGGCTACTTCCCTGCAGCGCCTGTCTTCCGGCCTGCGCATCAACAGCGCCAAGGACGACGCCGCCGGTCTTGCCATCAGCCAGCGGATGACCTCGCAGATTAACGGTTCTGCCCAGGCTGCCCGCAACGCCAACGACGGTATTTCCCTGGCCCAGACCGCTGAAGGCGACTTGTCGCAAATCACCAACAACCTGCAGCGCATGCGTGATCTGTCCGTGCAATCAGCCAACGCGACCAACTCCACTTCAGACCGCGCTGCGCTGAATAGCGAATTTCAACAGCTGTCTGCCGAAAATGACCGTATCGCGCAAACCTCATCCTTCAACGGCGTGAAATTGCTGAATGGCTCGTTTACCGCCCAGAATTTCCAGGTAGGCGCAAATAACTCCACCAACGACCAGATCACCATCGCATCGATTGCGAGTGCGCGTACCTCTGCGCTGGGCGCCCAAACGGCAACCTCGGGCGTCACCACGGCTGCACTGGCCGCAGGCGATTTGACGCTGAATGGCACATCGATAGGCGCATCAACCGCCGGTACCGCCGCAGGCCAGACTGCCGCCAGCGCCTTCTCGATTGCAGCGGCGATCAATGCCGCCTCGTCCGGCGTGAATGCCACGGCGAACGCCACCTCTATTACTGGTATTGCTGCTACTGCATTTACCGCAGGTACTGATGATATTACGGCGGGCGATCTTAAGATTAATGGTGTAAGTGTCGGCGCTATTACTGCGGGTGGCAGTGCGGCAGCGCAAGGTACAGCCGTAGCTGCAGCCATTAATTTGGTCTCAAGCACTTCAGGAGTAACCGCAACGGCGGATGCTGCTGGTTTAGTTACCCTGAACGCAGCTGATGGTCGTGAAATAACAGTCGCGCAAACAGGAACAGCGACTACAGCGCGTACTGGATTAACGGCGGCAACGACACAGAGCACCATCACACTTAGCTCTTCTACGAGTATCGTTGTCGGCGGCACCAATCCAGCATACGCAGGTTTGACTGCGGGCACGCTGGCAACGTCCACGTTAGCGGTAAGCACTGTCGATTTGACCACTGCGGCCAGCTCCCTCACCGCCCTGACCGCAATTGATGGCGCCATTTCTACCGTGAACAGTTCGCGCGCTTCGCTGGGCGCTTATCAAAACCGGTTTGCATCGGCAGTAAGCAGCTTGCAGACTTCTTCAGAAAACCTGTCCGCTGCACGCAGCCGTATTCAGGACACCGATTTCGCTGCTGAAACCGCCAACCTGACCCGCGGCCAGATCCTGCAGCAAGCAGGTACGGCAATGCTGGCCCAGGCCAACGCGCTGCCGAACGGCGTACTGGCACTGCTGCGTTAATCAGTAAAAAGGCAACCTGCTTGGGTTGCCGTAACCGGATGGAAGGCGGGAAACCGCTTTCCATCTTCCCACTTCAAGGGAAATGGACATGGACATCAGTCAAATTTCGAATGCTACGCAGGTGCCAACCACACCACCGGCAAGCCGGCCAGTGGCTGCGACTGGCACGTCTTCAACTATTCCCGTTATACCCGCCAACGGCGTTTCCACTGCGATACAGGCGCCATCCAAACCCGCTACTGTCGATGCAGCCGAATTGAAACACGCACTCGACGCAATCAACAAGTTTTTAAAGCCGGTCGCCGGCAATATTGAATTCAGCATTGATCAGGACAGTGGCAGAACCCTGGTCAAGATAGTCGATACCGAAACCAATACCGTCATACGGCAAACGCCCTCCAGGGAGGTGCTCGCCATAGCCAGGGAACTGGACAAGTTGCAGGGCCTCCTGATCCGGGAAAAGGCCTGAGCGCAAGGCCAAGACAAGGAAACAATCATGGGAATCTCTTCACCAGGCATAGGCTCGGGACTCGACGTCAACAGCATCGTTGCCAAGCTGATGTCCATCGAACAACAGCCGCTCACTGCACTGAACAACAAAGTAGCGAGCTATCAGGCCCAGCTTTCCGGCTATGCTCAGATCAAGAGCGCGCTGTCACAGTTCCAGAGCGCGGTGCAGGGATTATCCAGCCCCAGTCAGTTTCAGGCCGTAACCGCCACACTGGCGGATGCCACCATTGCCACGGCCAGCGCCAGCGCAGAGGCTACAGCGGGCAGCTACGCCCTGGAAGTCTCCAGCCTCGCCCAGGCGCAGAAACTGGTTGCCGCAGGACAAGCCAGCACCAGCGCAACCATTGGCAGCGGAACCGCCACCACGCTGACCTTTGATTTCGGCACGATTTCAGGCGGTACGCTCAGCAACGGCACCTACACCGGCGCCAGCTTTACCAGTAATGGCGCGGGTAGCAAAACCGTCACCATCGATGCCAGCAACAATTCGCTGTCCGGTATCCGCGATGCAATCAACAGCGCCAATATCGGCGTATCGGCCACCATCGTGAACGATGGCAGCGCCGCGCCCAATCGCCTGGTGCTGACCGACACCACCACCGGCATCAGCAACAGCATGAAAATTTCGGTATCCGGCGACGCCGCTATTTCCAGCCTGCTCAGCCAGGATCCGGCCAACAACACCGGCCAGGCGCTTTCCGAAACCGTCACTGCCCAGAATGCCAATTTCAAGCTGGATGGCGTTGCCGTCACCAAGACCACCAATACCGTCACGGACGCGATCCAGGGCGTCACCCTCAACCTGACCAAGACCAATGCCGGCAGCCCTACCCAGCTTACGGTAGCGCAAGATACCGCTTCGGTGACAAAGGCAGTGAATGCTTTTGTCACCGCTTACAACAACATCACGCAGACCCTGGCCTCTGCAACCGCCTACGACCCGACGACAAAAAAAGCCGCGCTGTTCAACGGCGATACCTCAGTATCGCTGATGCAAAACCAGATCCGCAATGTGTTGTCCACGCCGGTTGCGGGGGGAGGCAGCGCATACACGTTGCTGTCACAGATCGGCGTGACCTTCCAGAAGGACGGCACGCTTGCCGTTGACAGCACCAAGTTGCAAAGTGCGATCACCAGCAATTTCAGTGACATCGCCGGGTTGTTCGCTGCCGTGGGCAAAACCTCGGACAGCCTGGTTGGCTATTCGAGCGCCAGTGCGCTGACCGCACCGGGCGCATACAGCGTCAATGTCACGCAGCTCGCCACACAGGGCAGCGCCACCGCCTCAGCCGCCGCCGGTCTCACGATCACGGCTGGCGTAAACGATACCCTGCAGGTATTGGTCGATGGCGTCACCGCCAACGTGACCCTGGCGGCAGGCAGTTACGCCAGTGCCGCAGCATTGGCCACGCAAATACAGTCGCAGATCAACGGCGCGAGCGCGTTCTCATCCGTAGGCTCGGCGGTCACAGTAACGCAATCCGGCGGCGTGTTGAAGATCACCTCCAACCGCTATGGCTCAGCGTCCGCTGCCAATATAACCGGCGGAAACGGCCAGGCCAACCTGAACTATGGCGGCACTGCCGTGGCCGCCAATGGCGTGGATACTGCAGGCACCATCAATGGTGTGGCTGCTACAGGATCCGGGCAAATTCTTACCGGCGCTACCGGCGATGCTTCGCAAGGCCTGCAAATCAAGATTAACGGGGGGGCGACTGGCGCGCGTGGCACGGTCAATTACTCGCGCGGTTATGCCTATCAGTTCAATTCGCTCACGAATTCGATGCTTGGCTCGGACGGTACCATTTCGTCGAGTACTGATGGCATCAATGCATCAATCCAACGTCTGAATGTTGACCAACAGGCCTGGAATGCTCGATTAACTGTCATCGAGGCACGCTATCGCGCGCAATTCACTGCACTTGACATGATGATCGGCAGCATGAATACCACCAGTACATTTTTAACACAGCAACTCGCAAATTTACCGAAGATCGCATAAGGGAGAATCCGACATGTTTGGAACAGCACGCAGCGCTACAAGCACTTATGCAAAGGTCGCCATGGAAACCGGCGTGGCAGCGGCAAACCCGCACAAACTCATCGTCATGCTGTTTGACGGCGCAAAGACCGCGCTCGCCAACGCCATGCAGCAAATGAAGAATGGTGAAGTGAAAGCCAAGGGGCAAGCCATTTCACATGCCATCACGATTATTGACGGCGGCTTGAGAGCGAGCCTGGACAAGACTACCGGCGGCGAAATCGCGACCAGCCTGGATGCCTTGTATGAATACATGAGCAATCGTCTGCTGATGGCAAATATCACTAATGACCCTGCAATTCTGGAGGAAGTGGATGGCCTGCTCAGCCAGTTGCGCGAGGCGTGGGAAGCAATTGGTGCCCCAATAACGACTAAAGCCGCACCAGCCGTATCAGTACAAGACAATATTTCTCCACGTGTAAATTCTTTTGTGAGAGCGTAACTCCTAATGATGAATAGTGACGAAATCATCTCGATATATGAATCAGTGGCAAGCATCACTGAACAGATGCTGTCCGCCGCCCGCAACAGTGACTGGGAAAACATGGCGGCGCTGGAATCACGCTGCGCCAATCATGTACGCACGCTGGAAAAGAGCGAACCCCGTTCTGCACTGACGAGTGAGATGCGTGAACGGAAATTCACTATTATCCAGAAGATCCTCGCGGATGATCGCGAGATTCGCAACATTACCGAGCCGTGGATGGCGCAATTATCGTCGCTGATAAACAATACCAGCACCGAACGCAAACTTTCCATGACTTACGGCAGGAATCAGGCGGGCTGAGCATGATTCCCATGCGCCCCGAAGCGGCCGGCGCGCGGTCGCTTATCCCGGTCGAGGCGCTGATGCCGGTGTCCCCGCTTGGCGATGCGCTGAAGGGATCTTCCCGGCAGCGATTCGCGCAAAGCCCCCTGGGCCAGCAATTTCAGGCCAAGGTACTGTCGGCACTGGATGACGGCAGTTTTCTGGTACGTGTAGCCGATACCTTGTCTCGCATGGTGTTGCCAGCCGGGACCCGCGCTGGAGATTTGCTGAAACTGACCTTGATGAGCCGGGCACCGCAGCTGACCTTTCTGCTGGGGTCGCAGCCCGGCGCCGCTTCGACTTCACTGAGCGCCACTGGCCGAATGATCGATAATCTGCTGCATAACGCACAACAGAATGGTGCATCCAGCGCCATATCCGGCAAGGCGGCACTCATTCCCTCCCCCTCGTTGAATCCTGCACAAATCGCTGTTGCGTTACGCGACACCGTCAGTACCAGCGGTCTGTTTTACGAGGCCCATGTGCGCCAGTGGGCCAACGGCAATCGTGCCATTTCCGAACTGATGCGTGAACCCCAGGCGCAGATTGCGCTTACCCACCAGGCCGACGCTACTGTTACCCAGCCAAAAACAGACCTCGGCAATACGGCATTGACGCAATTGATCAGTCAGCAATTGAATACGCTTGAGCAGCAACGCGTGTTATGGCGCGGTGAGGCGTGGCCCGGCCAAACCATGGAATGGGAAGTCGGAGAAGACACGCCAGAAGACAGCAGCCGGGATATGCAGCGATCCTGGCATAGCGAGGTACGCTTTGATCTGCCAACGCTGGGCACGCTGACTGCGACCATACGCCTGACCGGAGAGCATGTGCAGGTCCGGATTCATGCCGGCACGGAAGCTTCGGTGACATCGCTTCGCGCCCATGGCGCACAATTATCCGATGCCCTGAATGCGGCCGGTATTCCTCTTGACTCTCTGATCGTGAAACAGGATGAATGAGCCTGGCACGCCATTGCAGAGTGCGGTGGCGCTTGCCTACCAGACCGGCTCAACCGCGCCCAAGATTGTTGCTAAAGGCAAGGGACTGATCGCACAGGAAATCATCGCTCGGGCTAAAGAGCACGGCGTGTTCGTGCATGAATCCAAAGAGCTGGTTTCATTGCTGATGCAGGTGGAACTCGATGAGCATATTCCGCCCGCATTGTATCGTGCTGTAGCCGAACTTCTTGCCTGGTTGTACAGAATCGAAACGGAACGAAAAAACAGCGATGCACCGGAGTAATTGGCATACTGCAAATATCCGCTTATGCTTGTTTCCAATATCCTCGCAGAAGACACAAAGACTATGCCTACCAGCAACCCTGACTTCGGTACTGAAAATCAAAGCCCATATCTGGTGCATTCGCATCGCGAGATCGTAGCCTTGCTGCGCAGCATCGGAGAACAGCATCAACTCATTACCATGCTGGTGAATGGCGGCGCAGATGCCGTCGTTACTTCGATACTGGAAGTAGACGATGCCAACAATGCAGTCATTATCGATTGCGCCCCCGGCACTTTGCTGAATCAGCGCATTACGCAATCGGAGGACATCGCCTTCGAAGCCTCTCTCGACAAGGTGCGCATCCTGTTTTCAGTGGCCAGCGCAAGCAATACCGAACATGAAGGCCGCCCAGCCTTGTGCATTCCCATTCCCGTCGGCCTGATCAGATTGCAGCGGCGCGAGTACTATCGCGTCAATACACCGGTGCTCAACCCCATACTTTGCAGGATTCCGCTTCCCAACGATGCTGGCGGAGGCAATTATGCGATGCCACTGGTGGATATCAGCTGCGGTGGCGTTGCACTGCTTGATGACAAGAAATTACTGGATTCCACGATAGGCCGGGAGTATGAAAACTGTCATATCGATCTGCCTGGCCTCGGCGTAGTTACCGTCACCCTGCAAATCAGGAACTCGCAAGAGCTGACCCTGTTCAACGGCAAAACCAATCGCCGCCTGGGCTGTCTTTTCGTCGACTTGTCCAAGGGCATGCTGGCTGCTGTGCAACGCTATATCATGTATCTGGAGAGGGAGCGTAACGCGAAAATTACCGGTTTGAATTAAGCGGCATACTTGAAGTTTGATAACCGGATAAACCGCATTTTCCGGACAGGCCGGATTAAATCTGCATGTTCATTATTTCGTGGTAGGCGGAGATCAATTTGTTGCGGACCTGGATCGTCGCCTGAAACGAAATATTGGCTTTCTGCATGGAAATCATCACATCCGACAGGTTCACCTTGTCGTCGCCCATGGCAAAGCGTTGTCCCAGTTGCTGGGATTGCACCTGCGCGCTATTCACCTGATCAAGCGACGATTTCAGCGCATCGGCAAAATTCACCTTGTCCACAGCGCCGCCTGCCGGCAAAACATTGCTCGTGGTCTCAGGACGCGTTGCTGCTGCCTTGAGCTGCGCCATCATGGCTTCTATCCTGCTGGTATCGATCATTCCGGTTTTCATCGCACGCTCCATCAAGTCTTAACCTCCGCCGCTTCAGGCAGAGGTTCAGGTTTCCTACACCGCCACATTATCACTTGAGCGTCCCGATCTCGTCGGAAAAAGCACCGGAAACAGTCCTCTATTCAATCAATTGAAATATCGTGGTGCAGTGATAATCGATGCTGAGCTAAGTACCACGAATCGGCCGGGGCGCAATATGAACCAGAACATCATGAACTACTGCTTAAACCATCACTGCAACGATTGCGGAGAAGTATTATGTCTGTAGCAGGCGAAGTCGCACTTACACCGAAGTTCATGGGACTGACGCAGGGTCCCGGTGGGCGCAAGTTTTTGCAGATCCTGGGCATCGCAGCGGTCGTTGCCATCATGGCCGGCGTATGGATGTGGGGTCAGCAACCGGATTATCGTGTGCTGTTCTCCAATTTCAGCGACCGGGACGGCGGCGCCATCGTGGCTTCGCTGGAGCAGATGAATGTGCCCTACAAATTCGCCGAAGGCGGCGGTGCCATTCTGGTACCGGCAAACCAGGTCTACGAGGCGCGTCTAAAACTGGCTTCACAGGGCTTGCCAAAAGGGGGAAATGTCGGTTTCGAATTGATGGAGCACCAGAAAATGGGCGTTTCCCAGTTCGTGGAACAAATCAATTTCCAGCGCGCACTGGAAGGTGAACTCGCACGCTCGATTGAATCAATCTCTACTGTAAGGTCAGCGCGCGTGCTGCTGGCGCTCCCAAAATCATCGGTTTTCGTACGCGAACAACAGAAACCCACAGCATCCGTATTGCTGAATCTGGAAGCTGGCCGAGTGCTGGACCGTCAACAAATCAGCGCGGTGGTGCATCTGGTCGCCAGCAGCGTTCCCGATCTGCCGACAAAAAATGTGACTGTGGTCGATCAGAATGGCAATTTACTTTCCGACACCAGCGCAAACACCGGTGCCAATGGCCTTGATCCCAGCCAGCTCAAATACATTCACGACCTCCAGCGTAATATCGTAAAACGCGTGGAATCCATCATCGCTCCGATTGTAGGCGCCAGCAACGTACATGCCGAAGCGACGGCCGATGTGGATTTTTCACACAGCGAGCAGGCTGCAGAAACCTACAAGCCCAACCAGACTCCCGATGCAGCTTCGGTACGCAGTCAGCAAACCAGTGAATCAATTAATGGTAGCGGCGCCAATGCGACAGGTGTGCCCGGTGCGCTAAGCAATCAACCTCCGGCTCCCGCAACCGCCCCGCTTACTGCACCTAATGGCACGAACCCGGCAACGCCGGCGGCCCCTGCTGCAACGCCCACCAACACCCAAAAAGAATCCACGGTTAACTACGAAGTCGACAAAACCGTGCGCTACGTACAACAGCCGATGGGCGGAGTGAAACGTCTCTCGGTTGCGGTTGTAGTGAACTATAGAGATAGCGTCGACAAATCCGGCAAAGTCATCAGCCGGCCACTCTCTGCTGCCGAGAAAGCCCAGATTACCGATCTGGTCAAGGAGGCCATGGGCTATAACCAGCAACGCGGAGACACGTTAAATGTGGTCAACAGCCCATTTGCCCGTGCTGAAAAAGAAAGCATTCCTGATGTACCGCTATGGAAGCAGCCGGAAAACATTCAGCTCGCCAAGGATATCGGTAAATACCTGATCGCCATCGCGGCACTGCTCTATCTGTTTTTCCGCGTGCTCAAACCGATGCTGCGCAAATTATCCGAAAACACGAATAATCAAGCTGCGCTGCCAGCTCCCGGTGATGACGTGGTACATCTATCCCACATGTCTGCCAATGGCGAACACGCGGAATTGGCTACACAGGGTTCACTCGGATACCAGCAAAACCTGGAAATAGCCAAGAGTCTGGCAAAACAGGATCCGAAAATTGTAGCCAACGTGGTCAAGACCTGGGTGAATGGCAATGAGTAATGATGCCGGTATAGAGAATGGCGCGATCCTGATGCTAGCCCTGGGTCAGGACGAGGCTGCGGAAGTAATGAAGTACCTCGGCCCGCGCGAAGTACAGAAACTCGGACAAGCCATGTCAATGATGAAAACCATCGGCCACGAACGAGTCGCAGCGGTACTCGATGATTTTTGCCAGGAAGCCGGGCGCAGTTCATCGTTGGGTATCGATTCTGACGAATATATTCGCAGTGTGCTGACCAAGGCGCTGGGTAATGACAAAGCCGCGTCCCTGCTCAATCGCATCCTCGGATCAAGGGATGCCAGCGGCATAGAAAGCCTGAAATGGATGGATTCCCAGTCTGTTGCAGAGCTCATTCACAATGAGCACCCGCAAATCATCGCCACCATCCTGGTCCATCTGGAACGGGATCAATCCTCGGAAATACTCAAGAATTTCACCGAACGCCTGCGCAACGATGTGATGCTGCGCATCGCGACCCTGGATGGCGTACAGCCAACGGCACTGCGTGAACTGAATGACGTGCTTACCAAACTGCTTTCCGGTAACGAAAACGTCAAGAAAAAATCCATAGGCGGGATCCGCGTGGCGGCTGAAATTCTCAACTTCATGGGCAATGAGACTGAGTCTTCCGTGATGGAAAGCCTGAAAAGCTACGACGATGACATGGCACAAAAAATCATGGACGAGATGTTCGTATTCGATAACATCATGGACATTGATGATCGCGGCATCCAGTTGTTGCTGCGCGAAGTACAGTCCGACGCGCTGATTATTGCGCTGAAGGGTGCCGCACCAGAACTGCGTGAAAAAATATTCAAGAACATGTCACAACGCGCTGCTGAAATGATGCGTGAAGACCTCGAAGCCAAAGGGCCAGTGCGCCTGTCGGAAGTCGAAGCCCAGCAAAAGGAAATTCTCCTGGTAGTGAGGCGTCTGGCCGACGAAGGCCAGTTGATGCTGGGTGCAAGCGGCGAGGATGCTTATGTCTAACGTGGTTCCAAAGGAGCAGCAATCGGCTTATCAACGTTGGGAAATGGCATCCTTCGACGATAACCGGCGCACACAGGGCAAGAGTAATTCACCGGCAATTTCTTTGCCCACCGTCGATGAAATCGAGAAAATTCGCGAACAGGCCCGGCTCGAGGCTTACGCTGCAGGGATGGAAGAAGGTCGTGTTGCCGGATTGGCTGCAGGCCGCAGGGAAGCAGTTGATGAACAAGCGCGTTTGCAAGGCATTGCCTCCTCTTTTGCCAACGAAGTGGCGCAGGCGGATGAGTTGATCGCAAACGAGGTACTGGATCTGGCGCTGGATCTCGCCAAGGCCATGCTCAAGACGGCCCTGGACGTACGTCCGGAACTGATCATCAATATCGTCAGCGAAGCCATCCATTACCTCCCTACCCTGCATCCGCCTGCGCGGCTTTATCTCAATCCGAACGATCTGCTGCTGGTTAAAAGCCATATGGGCGATGAACTGGACAAAGCCGGTTGGCAGCTGGCCGATGACGCGCAAATGGGGCCTGGCAGCTGTCGCGTGGAAACCGCCAACAATCAGATCGATGCCTCGCTGCCGACACGCTGGCAGCGCCTGGCCGCCGCGCTAGGCAAAGAGTCGGACTGGCTCGCTTCATGATGCCGGTATTGCCGCACAGCCAGCGCTGGAAATCCTATCTGCACGACTGCAGCGAGCTGCTGGCGATTGCCGAACCGATGCTGGTATCCGGACGCGTCACCCGCGTAGCCGGACTGGTCATGGAAGCTGTAGGTCTGAAACTGGCGGTGGGAAGTGCCTGTACCGTACCCCTGCCCAATGGATCGAAACTGGAAGCCGAAGTGGTCGGCTTCGATGGCGACCGGCTGTTCCTGATGCCGCAAAGCGATGTCGAAGGTCTGGTTCCCGGCACCCGGGTATTCCCGGTGGAAGTTGTGCAAAGTCTGCCCCGCCCCGGACAGGTTAAACACCCGCGGCGGCGGCCTAGCGATCGTACGCGCCACCTGCCGGTAGGCAATGAATTGCTGGGACGTGTTGTGGATGGCGCCGGGCGCCCGCTGGACAGCCTCGGCCCGCTGGAGGCGCATCACACCGCCCCGCTCAATGTGCGCGCCGCCAACCCGCTGTCACGCGCGCCCATCACCGACATACTGGATGTCGGCGTGCGCGCCATCAACAGCATGCTGACCGTGGGGCGCGGCCAGCGCATGGGGCTGTTCGCCGGATCCGGCGTAGGTAAAAGCGTATTGCTGGGCATGATGGCGCGCTATACCAGTGCCGACGTGATTGTGGTCGGGCTGATTGGCGAACGCGGCCGCGAAGTGAAGGAATTCATCGAACAGATTCTGGGTGCTGTCGGGCTGGCGCGTGCAGTCGTCGTCGCCGCCCCCGCCGACACACCGCCACTGATGCGATTGCAGGGCGCAGCCTACGCGACCGCCATTGCCGAACATTTTCGCGATCAGGGCAAGCACGTGCTGCTGATTATGGATTCACTGACACGTTACGCCATGGCGCAGCGCGAAATCGCCCTGGCTATCGGCGAACCGCCAGCCACCAAGGGCTACCCGCCTTCCGTATTTGCCAAATTGCCTGCGCTGGTGGAACGGGCCGGCAATGGCAAGGAAGGCGGCGGGTCAATTACCGCCTTCTATACCGTACTCACCGAAGGCGACGACCAGCAAGACCCCATTGCCGACGCGGCACGCGCGATACTGGACGGGCATATCGTACTCAGTCGAACCCTGGCTGAAGGCGGCCATTATCCCGCCATCGATATCGAACAATCCATCAGCCGCGCCATGCACACCATCACGACACCGGAGCACCAGCAGCTCACGCGCCGCCTGAAGCAGCTCTACTCGCGCTATGAACGTAACCGCGACCTGATCAGCGTGGGGGCTTACGCCGCAGGTACTGATCCCATACTGGACGAAGCGATTATGCTGCATCCACGGATTGAGTCATTTCTCCAGCAAAACATACCCGAACGCGCGGGCATTACCGAGAGCTTGGGGAAACTTACCGCTCTATTCGAGTGATTGAACGAGCGCCACCAAAAATATAATCCATGCCATGGCTACTCATTCCGCGATCAATACACTCATTGAATTGGCGACAAAAGATGTCGAAGAAGCTGCAAAGCGGCTGGGCATCGCCATTCGCGCCTGTGGGGAAACTGAACAGAAACTCGCGCTGTTACTGCAATACCGTGATGATTATGCTGCGCGCTGCCAGTCCGATCTGTCCACTGGACTGACCGCCGCCGGGTACCACAATTTCCGTGTGTTCCTGGAAAAGCTGGACAGCGCGATTACCGGACAACGCGAGGTCGTGCGCGAAGTACAAAAACTCGCCGATAACGCCCGTAGGGCCTGGCAGGATTGTGAACGTAAACGCCTGTCATTTGGCACATTGGAAAATCGTGCCAGAAAGCAGATCCAGCAACACGAAAGCCGACGCGACCAGAAACTCATGGACGAACATGCTGCACGGAAAACACTCTACAAACGGTAGGACAAAATGACCATGACGCCGACAAGCCCAGTGCAAACCCAGACCAGTCCTGTATCTGCTGGCAAACAAACCAATTCCGCCCCTGCAGATGTCCCGTTTAATCAGGTCCTCTCAGGTGAAATGGCGAACCGTCAGAGCTCCGCCAATGCGGACAAATCCGCCAGCCAGGGAACGGACAGCAAAAACGGCCAGGATCAGAAAACGACAACCTCAGCCGGGGGGCATGGTGTCAAGGAAACCAAAGCGGCAGAAACAACCGACACCAAATCCAAGGACAGCAAAGATAGTAAAGACAGCAAGGACGATGCTGCCGCTACGTCGCCGGTATCCACTGACTTGCTTGCGCTGGTGGCTAATCTGAATCACGTGGCGGCAAAATCAGTCAAGGCAGATGGATCCCGGCCAGAGCAGGATGCCGGCATCGCAATCGGCATTGGCAAAGGTGCCGATGCCGGGGCCGCACAAGCCAGCCTGCAAAAATCGCGGATTGCGGCACAGCTGGATGGATCGGCAGGAAATGCATCTCTCAAACCCGACATTGACCTCACAGCCCATGGCAAGCAGTCTGGAGATTTAAAATCAGCGATCGATCCGACAGCCATAAAATTCGAGCCCAACAAACTTCAGGATATTACCCTGGGGGCAACATCTGCTGCACTGGCGCCTTTGCAACAAGCTTCAGCCAATATTGCACAAGCGATGGCCGGAATGCCCGGCGAGAAACTGACGCCGAGCGTCGGTACCCCGGCGTGGGATCAGGCACTTGGCCAAAAAATCGTGTGGATGGCAGCAGGCGCCCAGCAAAGCGCATCGTTAACCCTCAACCCACCGGATCTGGGGCCGCTGCAAATAGTCGTGCACGTCACCAATGACCAGGCCAACGCAACGTTTATTTCAGCGCATCCCGATGTTCGTCATGCCCTCGAAGCCGCTTTGCCGAAACTGCGCGAAATGATGGATGATGCCGGGATTCAGCTGGGCCAAAGCACGGTCAGCGCGGGCAATCCCAATCAGCAGGATAGCCAGGGCGGATCGTCGAGACATGCCTCTTCGGGTATGGGCGATATGAACGGCACGACCGGCAACGCCATCCAGACCGGGCACGTGCAGATACGAACAACGGGTCTGGGTATGGTCGATACTTTCGCATAACTGCCGGGACCGGATGAAAAACGGGATATACACCCTCTTCCCCCTTCTTTTCTTGGCATCCAGTCTTGATACTTTCTTTAATAATGGACACATGCAACACATCCATGCACCACATGCACCAATAGAGGAATAGAAATGGCAAAAGCACCACCCCAGGCCGAAGCTGCTGCAGAAGCTCCCGTCGTCAAATCCAAGAAACCCCTGTTTCTGATATTGGGCATTGTTGTCTTGGTATTAGGTGGGGGAAGTGCGGGTGCCTGGTATTTCACTCAACCGAAAGGTGCGCAACATACCAAAGCCGAGCCCCCCAAACCTCCGGTTTTCGTGAACCTGGACGCATTTACCGTCAATTTGCAATCGGAAGACAGTGATAAGTTTTTGCAAACAGCATTTACCTTGCAAGTCAAGGACGATGCCCAGGTAGAAATCATCAAATTACATTTACCGCAAGTACGCAGCCGCCTGTTGTTACTGCTTTCCAGCCAGAAAGCCTCGGACATTCTGACACCGGATGGAAAAAACAAACTGGCCAAGGAAATCATCGCGCAGGTTAACAAACCTTTTGAACCCAAGGCCACGCCCCAAAATGTTACCGGCGTGTTTTTCACCTCGTTCGTAATTCAGTAATAACATGTCGGATAGCTTTCTTTCCCAGGAAGAAGTCGATGCCTTGCTCAAGGGTGTCACAGGCGAGCAGGATGAAGTCCAGGCGCCTGTAGATGCCTCTGCAGTACGCACTTACAATCTGGCCACCCAGGAACGTATCGTACGTGGCAGGATGCCGACGCTTGAAATCATCAACGAGCGTTTTGCGCGCCTGTTCCGCATCGGATTGTTCAGCTTCCTGCGGCGCAGCGCGGAAGTGTCGGTGGGTCCGGTACGCGTTTCAAAATACAGCGAATTCATCCGCAACCTGGTGGTACCCACCAACCTTAACCTGGTGCAGATCAAACCATTACGCGGCACAGCTCTCATGGTATTTGACCCAGGCCTGGTGTTTCTCATGGTGGACAATCTGTTTGGCGGCGATGGGCGTTTTCACACCCGCGTCGAGGGACGTGATTTTACCCAAACAGAACAGCGCATCATTCAGCGCATACTGGCTATCGTTTTTGAAACCTATGCGAAATCCTGGGAATTCGTGTATCCGGTGGAAATGGAATTCATCCGTTCTGAAATGAATACCCAGTTTGCCAATATCGCCACACCCAATGAAGTCGTGGTAGCCACGACCTTCACGATAGAGCTTGGCCCGGCCAGCGGCGAGATGCATTTTTGCATGCCCTACTCGATGATCGAACCCATCCGCGACATCCTTACCAGCAGTTTGCAGGGCGAGACGATGGAAGTGGACAAACGCTGGACACGACTGATGACCCAGCAGATTCAGATTGCGGAGGTCGAAATCGTGACAGAACTCGGTAGCTCAAGGGTCACGCTGGGCGACATCCTGAACATGAAAGCAGGGGATGTCATTCCCTTCTCCATGCCGGAAACCGTCACCGCAACGGTCGACGACGTTCCGGTGATGGATTGCAGTTACGGCATACTCAACGGTCAGTATGCATTACGTGTTGAGAAGCTTCTGACCCCAAGCACCAATGAATCCATTCAAGGAGAACAGCATGGCTGAAGATACAGATACCCAGACAATTGCCGAGGATGATTGGGGTGCGGCCATGGCTGAACAGGCAGTTGCCGAAACGGCAGCACCCGCGGGACAGGCAAGCTCGACTATTTTCAAGGAATTTTCCGGCCAGGGTACCAAGGGCGAAACGCACAACGATATCGACTTCATCCTCGATATTCCGGTCCAGCTGACGGTTGAACTGGGCCGCACCAAAATTGCGATTAAAAACCTGCTGCAACTGGCCCAAGGTTCCGTGGTCGAGCTGGATGGCCTCGCCGGTGAGCCGATGGATGTACTTGTCAATGGCTGCCTGATCGCGCAGGGTGAAGTGGTAGTCGTGAACGATAAATTCGGTATTCGTCTGACCGACATCATCACGCCGTCCGAGCGCATTCGCAAGCTCAACAAATGAAACGCAGCGCATTCATTCCAGCCGCTGGCTTGTGGTTATCCGCCAATGCCAGCGCCGCAGTAGAAACCGGTGCAGCCTCTGCCGGCAGCCTTTTCCAGGTATTGCTGGGACTGGCACTGGTGCTTGGCTTGATGGCAGCACTGGCTTGGGCGCTCAAACGTTTCGGTGCCACACGCGCCGCCGGGAGTGCTGTAATCAAAGTGGTGGGCGGCGTGAGCGTGGGTGGCCGTGAACGGGTGCTCATCGTTGAAGCTGCGGATCAATGGATTGTTGTCGGTGTGGCGCCCGGGCGCGTCAATGCGCTTGCCACCATGCCCCGCCAGGAAGCGCCGGCATCCGTGCCAGGCCCGGCCACGAAAAACTTTTCCGACTGGCTCAAACAAACCATGGAAAAACGCAATTCCCGGTAACCCCAGACAAATACCCGACATCATGCGACAGTTCGCCAAACTCATCTTACCCACCCTGAAATATCTGTTGCCCCTGGTTTTGCTGGGTGCGCCCATACTGGCTGCGGCCGACCCTGCCGGGCTGCAGGCATTCACCAGCACACCCGCTCCAGGCGGAGGACAATCCTACACACTGAGCCTGCAAACCCTGCTGTTGCTGACAGCGCTGTCTTTTCTGCCTGCAGCCTTGCTGATGATGACCAGCTTTACGCGCATCATTATCGTGCTGTCCCTGCTACGCCAGGCATTGGGCACGCAATCAGCGCCCCCCAATCAGGTGATGGTCGGCCTCGCGCTGTTTCTTACCCTGTTTGTGATGGGTCCGGTATTTGACAAAATCTATACGGATGCCTACCTGCCCTTGTCAGAAAACAAAATTACCATGACCCAGGCGCTGGACAAAGGTGTAGCGCCATTGAAAACATTCATGCTGAGACAGACGCGTCAGGCCGATCTGGCACTGTTCGTGAAGCTTTCCAATGGCCCTGCCCTGCAAGGGCCGGAAGACGTGCCGTTACGGATACTTATCCCATCCTTCATTACCAGCGAATTGAAAACCGCCTTCCAGATAGGCTTCGCCATTTTCATTCCGTTCCTGATCATCGACATGGTGGTGGCCAGCGTACTCATGTCCATGGGCATGATGATGGTGTCGCCTGCGATTGTCGCGTTGCCGTTCAAGTTGATGCTGTTTGTCCTGGTTGATGGCTGGCAGCTGCTGCTCGGCTCACTTGCCCAAAGCTTTTACTGAGGAAAAATCATGACTCCTGCAAGCGTAATGACACTGGGCCACCATGCCATGGAAGTTACCCTGATGGTCGCCGCCCCAATGCTGCTGGTGGCGTTGAGCGTCGGTCTGGTGGTCAGCATTTTCCAGGCAGCGACGCAAATCAATGAAATGACCTTGTCGTTTATTCCGAAACTGGTGGGGATTTTTCTGGCGTTGATTGTGGCCGGCCCGTGGATGCTTTCCGTCATGCTCGATTACATGCGCGAAATATTCACCAGCATACCGACCCTGGCGGGCTAAAGCATCGCGTCCATTGCCGCCTCCCCTCGTGCATTTTTCATTTTAAACCGTGATTACCCTTACCAGCGCCGAACTGAATACCTGGATCGCTGCATTTCTCTGGCCGCTCACCCGCATTCTCGGACTCATTGCCGTCGCCCCTGTATTTGGCAATACCAGCATACCGGTTCAGGTAAAAATCGGTATTGGCGCCATGCTCACACTGATCGTAGCACCGACCATTCCGGCGTTGCCGCCGGTGGAACCAATGTCTTTCGCCGGTCTGTTCATCCTCGTACAACAGCTCATCATCGGTCTTGGCATGGGTTTCGCGATGCGCGTCATTTTTGCCGCAGTGGAAATGGCAGGCACCATCACCGGCATGACCATGGGGCTGAGCTTTGCAAGCTTTTTCGACCCTCAGTCACAGGGACAATCAAACTTCGTCAGTCAGTTCCTATCCATATTGGCAACACTGGCTTTTCTGGCACTCAACGGCCATTTGCTCTTGCTGGCAGTGCTGGCACATAGTTTCACTACCCTGCCCATTTCTACCTCACCCATGAATGGCCAGGTATTCAAGCAAATAGCTGACTGGGGTGGCATGATTTTCAGCGCAGGGGTTCAGTTATCACTGCCTATGGTGGCCGCCCTGCTGATCACCAATATTGCATTGGGGATACTGACCCGCGCGGCACCGCAACTCAACTTGTTCGGCATTGGATTTCCGATCACCCTGACGATCGGTTTTGTTATCATCGGGCTAGCCCTGCCCTATCTGGCCACTCCGCTGGAACATCTGCTCCAGCAAGGCATCGAGATGTCAGCACGAATAGCCACACCCGCACTCAAAGTGCCATAACGACATCGCCAATTAAAATAGTTCGATATCGCCTTCGGCAGGGGCCACGCTGGTCAGCTTGCCTTCCTGCAGCAACTGCTCGTAGGCGCACACCTGATTGCGACCGTTTTCCTTGGCATAATAGAGTGCCTGATCCGCCTGACCGATGACGGTCGTCGGCAAATCCTGTTCGCCGATAGTCACCATACCCACACTGGCCGTAATCGCCCCAACCTGTGGAAAATGATAGGATTCCACAGCTTTTCTGAAACGTTCCAGAACGGTCAGCCCGATTGTCAGATCGACGTCTTTCAACACAACCACGAATTCTTCCCCACCGTAACGGAAAAGCTGGTCGTCATCACGAAAAGTACGGGTCATGATTTGTGCAAATAGCAGCAATACTTCATCGCCATAGAGATGACCGAACTGATCATTTACCTTTTTGAAGTGATCGATATCCAGAATAGCCAGACAACATTGGGTTTCTTTAACATCCGACACACGACGGCCTGCATTTCGCGCAGACATAACTGAAAAGATGCGCTCATCAAAGGTTTTTCGATTCAGTAAACCAGTCAAGGTATCGTGTTCGTTATCATTGATCAGTTGCAGATAATTTTGATAAATATTCAGAAAACTGGCCGCCACCGCCTGGTCTTTTTCGATATAGGAATCATTCCGGACAATCAAAAACCCGACAACGCCGTTCACCCCCATTAGTGGGTGCATGACTCTTACACCAGCGCCCTCTTCAGTGGCGACAAGTTGCTGCCCGGTAGTGAAGCATTGCAACAAATCAGGGTCGTCTTCGACGCAATGCGGAATGTGACTCCCATTCCCGGCTTCACGGCTGCGATTGGGGTCAATTTCGACCAGCAGCTTGAGCATGTGCCTATCGGATTCCCCAGATATTGCAAACAACATGATCCGGCTTGCCGGAATAAGCTCCTGCAAGGTTTTAATCAGACATATTTCCAGGGAGTGCTGGTCGCGCAACGAGGTCAGTCTGACGACCGACTCAAGCAGATGTGAAGTGTTGTATTTCGTCATGCGCCAGACTCCACGAGATTCCAGAATGACTGGAAAATACCCGGTAAACATCCGGATACCTGTCCCTATTATTCCTTATTTTGGCTATTTTTTAAGTAATTGATCCATTAGTCCCAGTCTGGACTACGCTTACCGGACTGCAACGAATTGATCAAACAGGACCGTTCTGAACTGGTTATGCCTACAAATCCAAATTGTTAGCCCATGCAATCGCCAGCAAGTGCTTTTGGCTGACCTGTTCAGCATCAAGCTGTAAAGTAGCTGCCAGCCGGCCTGCACACCCGTTGCTTCTTTCGCACGCTTCCGCCAGTGCCAGAAAATCTCCGTAAATACCTTCACGTGCCAGCAATGCCTGCGACATCGCTTCAGGTAATTGAATCTTGTCCAGCACCTCGGCCATCGAAATGCCCAGCAATTGGTCCAGCAGCGAAAACAGACCCGCTACAAACAGATTGTCCAACTCGCTTTTAGGCAGGCAAGTTTCGCCCAGCAATTCGGTAAATCGGCCACGGATAAGCGCTGTCCGCATCAACAACCGTGCTGATTTGCTGGCACCAGCCGTTGCCAGCAACACGGAAAGCCAGCGATACAGAGGCGTATACCCAAGTACCTGAATAGCATGGCGCAGTGATTCGATCTCGCAACCAAGGCCAAATCCGGCCGAATTGATATAACGCAATAATTTATAGGAAATGACCGGGTCGCGTTTTAATACAGGCTCGATCTGACGAACATCTGCGTTCTTCCTGATCATCTCCAGCAATTGCACGACCAATACCTGCGAAGTATTCAGGCCTTTGGATCCATTATCCGGCCGGGATATTGACTGGAAGGAGCCCGCCAGAAAATCAAAGCCAAGCAGTACGCATGCATCATAATCCTGCCAGCTGGAAATATTGCGTGCCACTTTTATTACTGGCAAGTGTTTGATCAGGGCATATTGCCTGGCTTGCACGGCAAAATCAGCCTCGCTGAAAGATAGCTCAACATGGGTAGCCACAGAGAAGAGCGCCTTGTCCGCTACAATGCCTTCCAGCCCGCGTAATGAGATGCCGAAACCCAGTTCGCGCAGCGCCTTGAGCGCAGCCAATATCGCAGCTTCGTTGCAGTCACCTGCATTCACACACAGTACGATGTTTTCAGCAGGAAAGGCATGGAGGTCATCCGACAGAATGAGCGCTGGCGCCGCTTCCAGGAACAGCTTTTGATCGCCTAGACGCCAATTTACCTGCTCATCGTTGATGATACCGACAAGCAGGCAGGCCAGTTTTTCAGGGGATTCTACTACAGACCTGCAGGCATCAATCTCGGCTTGCTGCCACACAAGCGAATAGCCTCTGATGCTCTGCTGGGCATCCAGCACCGGTTCTCGCACGACAACATTCATTTCAGACATGGAATAGTAACTATGGTATTGAGACGAAATAATCTGGCAGAACCTTTAGTCCGTAACTAGGCTTGGCGGAAAACCACAATTTAACCGCGAAGCGACAAGAAAGCAAAAGACGGGTTCGGGTTACCCGCCTGAATGCGGTTCTGTCTTTACCATTCAGGTTCAATGCCAGACCAGAGAACAAGCCGGATTCAGGGTATAAAAACCAATTCAAAATCCCAAGCTATCCAGCAGGTCATCTACCTGACCCTGATCAGCAACGACTTCACTGTTGCCTGCGGGATTAATCTGCGGGCCATTGAGCAAACCATGGTTGGCTTCGCGTCGCATCTCTACAGTGGGAGGCGCGTAGTCAATTAACAGCTGAACCAGTTGCTGTTCCAGACCGTGCGCCAGGTCGGTCACTTTGCGGATGACCTGACCGGTAAGATCCTGGAAATCCTGTGCCATCATGATATCAAGAAGTTGCTGTTTGGTTGCGCTGGTATCCAGGCGCATGTCGACAAGGCACTGCATGGTAAGTGTTGCCATGTCGCGATAATCCGGCTCTGAAAAAGGCGCTTTCAGCACGGATTGCCATCCCTCATAAACTTCGCTGGCACCCTCGTCTATCCTTTCCTGCAAAGGGATTGCGGCATCGGTGGCATTCAGCACACGCTGTGCAGCCTGTTCGGTCATGCGCGCGACGTAATTCAGTCGTTCCCGGACGTCGGGAATATCATGCGTTGCCTTTTCCAGAACTTTGTCGAAACCAAGCTCACGCAAATTTTCGTGCAGACTGCGCGTCATCTGGCCTATACGGGCCATCACCTCGTCGTGCTGGTCGGAGCCAATATTGGCTGAGTGGCAATTGGTATCAGTTGCCACATGTGGGAGTGGTGTTGTCACATCAGGCTCCCGCTTTTTCAAGTTTCTCGAAAATCTTGGAGAGTTTCTCGTCCAGCGTGGCTGCTGTAAAGGGCTTGACTACATAACCATTGGCACCAGCTTGCGCCGCCGCGATAATGTTTTCCTTCTTTGCTTCCGCCGTCACCATCAACACGGGTAATTTCGACAGCGCAGCATCGGCACGGATATTCTGCAACATGGTGAGTCCATCCATGTTGGGCATATTCCAGTCAGACACTACAAAATCAAAATTTCCCGCTCTTAATTTTGCCAGCCCGTCAACGCCGTCTTCAGCTTCTTCAACATTGGAGTAGCCCAGCTCTTTAAGCAGATTGCGTACAATGCGCCGCATGGTTGAGAAATCATCAACAACCAGAAATTTGGTATTCGGATCAGCCATAGAAATGCTCCAGTAATTCTTTTGAATCGGATAATCGGTTATCGGCTATTTGGGTTCAAACTTGAATCCACAAACCGGAGGATATCTCTCTTGCACGAAGCTGCATATCAGACCCGCAATGCGCGGCTTGAATGCGTGGAAAAATAGTTCATCATCATGCCCGGCAATTCCTGCAGCGGGCCAACCTCATGCGTGGCGCCCACGGCAATCGCTTCTTTTGGCATGCCAAACACCACACAACTTGATTCATCCTGCGCGAAATTATAGGCACCCGCATTTTTCATTTCCAGCATGCCGGCGGCACCATCTTTGCCCATGCCGGTAAGAATGACGCCCACCGCATTCTTGCCGGCGCTGATTGCAGCCGAGCTGAACAGCACATCCACTGAAGGACGATGACGGTTCACCGGCGGCCCCTGATCAAGCTTGGTCATATAGTTCGCGCCGCTGCGCACCAGCAGCAAATGCGAATGCCCCGGGGCTATATAGGCATGTCCGGGCAGGATGCGTTCGTCTCCCTCCGCTTCCTTGACGGATATTTTGCACAACTTGTCGAGCCGGTTTGCAAATGAACGGGTGAATCCCTCTGGCATATGCTGCGTAATCAGAATACCAGGGCAGTCCGATGGCATCTGCATGAGAAATTCCTTGATGGCTTCAGTACCGCCGGTAGAGGCCCCGATAATGATCAGTTTTTCACTGCTGGTGAGCGGATTGCGAACCGGCGCTAGCGGTCCATCATGTGAACCATGCACTCCCGTAATAAGCGTGCGAGGCTTGATTTTTGCGCGCGACGCGATACGAATTTTTTCTGCGATCAGGTTGGTATATTCACGCATGCCGCTCTGGATGGACAGCTTGGGTTTGGTTACAAAATCCACGGCGCCCAGTTCCAGCGCACGCATGGTGATTTCCGATCCGTTCTCGGTCAGCGACGACACCATGATGACTGGCATAGGGCGTAGCCGCATGAGCTTTTCCAGAAAATCCAGGCCGTCCATTTTCGGCATTTCCACGTCCAGTGTCAGCACATCCGGATTGGTCTGCTTGATCAGGTCACGTGCGACGATAGGATCCGGTGCCACACCCACCACCTCCATATCCCACTGGCTATTGATGATCTCGCTCATCACGCTGCGGATCAAAGCGGAGTCATCGACAATCAGCACCTTTATCTTCATGTTGCCTGCTTTCCGGGCATCGCCCTTATACATTCATGCCTGGCGATCAAAAAAGATCAATATCGCCGCTCACTGGACTGGTTTTGAGCTGGCTGGCGTATTCCTGCTCGCGCTTCACCAGCGTGTAGTTGTTCAGTTGTTTGAGTTTTTTGACCAGCACCTTGCCGGTGCGGGGAAAAAAATACACCTTGCGCGGGTGAATATCATTCAGGTCTTCGGCTATGATCCGCATATTTTCTGCACGCAGGTAGTCGCGCACGAACTGGGCATTGCGCTCACCCACATTGATCGTAGTAAACCCCCGCAACACATTGCCGCCACCGAATACTTTTGCCTCCATATTCTCGCGTCGCGCACCGGCTTTGAGTAACTGATTGATCAATACTTCCATGGCATAGGCACCATAGCGCATCGAAGCCGACAATGGACTATTGGCCTCGTTACCGCTATCCGGCAGCATGAAGTGATTCATGCCACCGATGCCCGAAACGCGGTCACGTATACATGCCGCCACACAGGAACCCAGCACGGTCACAATGAGCATTTCCTTGCCGGTGTAATAATATTCACCCGGCAATATCTTTGCTGCGTCGCAATCGAACGTCCGGTCATAATAAACATTGGTCGCAAAATGCTCTTCAATCGCAGGATTCATATGCCATTTCTCATACCTGCCGCGCTATGACGAGGATCCAGCTCATAAACCGTCTTGCCGCGCAGCCTGAACGCATCGGATGCATACATAAAGTTTTCGGAGTGTCCGGCAAATAATAAACCTTGCGGCTTCATTAACGGCGCGAATCGGGACAAAATTTTTCCCTGCGTTGGCTTATCAAAATAAATCATGACGTTACGGCAAAATATAGCATCGAATGGCCCGCTAATTGGCCACATGCTTCCCAACAGATTAAGCTGTTTAAATGATATCAGCTGGCGCAGTTCAGGGCGTACCCGAACCTGACCGGCGCGATCGCCTTTGCCTTTCAGGAAAAACCGTCTGGCACGATCCTTGGGCATCTTGTCCAGCCGGTCCAATGTATAAACGCCATTAGAGGCTGTCTCAAGCACCTTGGTATCGATGTCCGTTGCCACGATGGTTACGGGTGGTGTAAGAGTATCAAATACCTCGCACAAGGTCATGGCGATCGAATAAGGCTCTTCTCCGGTCGAACTGGCCGAACACCAGATCGTCAAAGGCTCTTTCATTTTTCGCGCATGTTCGGCCAGAATCGGGAAATGGTGCGCCTCCCGGAAAAAAGAGGTCAGATTGGTGGTCAGGGCATTGGTAAACGCCTCCCACTCATCCTCATCACGCCCGCTTTCCAGCGTATCAAGATATTCCGTGAAGGAAGTCATGCCCTTTGTCCGCAAGCGTCGTGCCAATCGACTATAAACCATCTCCTGCTTGCTTTCGCTCAGCGAGATTCCAGCTTGCCGGTAAATTATGGCACGCACCCTGGCAAAGTCACGCGGTGTGAACTCGAATACCTTGTCGGTATCCACTTTATTCTGCCATCCAGCCTTCATGCCGAGTTTTTCCTTAATGCCATGCTGGCTTACCGAACAATCGCCCCTCAATAATCCCGGCCAGCGCGAACACTAGCCGGGAATTTTCTTATGCATACAACCCATCGCACTTACGCTATTGGCATTGCCTAGAACTCTTCCCACTCCTCACTGCTACTGCTGCCCCCCATGGCTGCTTTTTTTAGTTTCAGCGCGGGTTTGGCAGGCACTGCCCTCAATTTAGGCCGATCCTGACTACGCGTCAGGGTGTTGTCATTTTGCGAATGACTCATCACCGGTCCGTTTCCACTCAGCTTGAAGATGCTGACTACTTGCGCCAGGTTACTGGCCTGGTCGTGCAGGGATTCCGAGGCCGCGGCCGCTTCTTCCACCAGTGCGGCATTTTGCTGGGTGACTTCGTCCATCTGGCTCACCGCCTGATTGATTTGCTCGATACCCGAGGTTTGTTCCTGACTGGCTGCGGTGATTTCACCCATGATGTCGGTCACGCGTTTGACGCTTTCCAGTATCTCGGTCATGGTGGCGCCGGCTTGATCAACCAGTTTGGTGCCCACTTGAACTTGGTCGACGGAGTCTTCGATCAGGGATTTGATTTCCTTGGCTGCACTCGCCGAGCGTTGTGCCAGGTTGCGCACTTCGCTGGCCACGACTGCGAAGCCTCTACCCTGCTCCCCTGCCCGCGCTGCCTCCACGGCAGCATTCAAGGCCAGGATGTTGGTCTGGAAGGCGATGCCGTCAATGACGCCAATGATGTCGGCTATCTTTTTCGATGACGTATTGATTCCGTTCATGGTATCGACTACTTGCGATACGACGCTGCCGCCTTTGACGGCGATATCCGATGCTGTCGCTGCCAGCTGGTTGGCCTGGCGTGCATTATCGGCGTTCTGTTTCACTGTGCTGGTCAGCTCTTCCATTGAGCTGGCGGTTTCTTCCAGTGAGCTGGCCTGTTCTTCGGTACGCGAAGAGAGGTCCAGATTGCCCGCCGCGATCTGGCTGGAGGCGGTTGCGATGGTGTCGGTACCGGTACGCACCTGGCCAACGATCCTCGACAGGCTGTCGTTCATGTCTTTCAGGGCTTGCAGCAGCTGCCCAGTTTCGTCTTTCGATGTCACTTCAATTTGGCTGGTCAAATCGCCACCCGCAACCGTTTGGGCGATCTGCACTGCCCGGTTGATCGGACGGGTGATCGAACGCGTGATCAACCACGCAGCCAAGCCACCCAGCAACAGGGCTAGTCCGGTTAAACCGAGCATGACTTTATGGATATAGGCAAAGGATGAGGCGGCCTCTTTGCGCGTTTGCTCATTGATTTGCTTTTCAATATCCAGTAATTTTTCTATCTCGGCCAGCCAGTTTCTGGTAGCCGGCTCCGCTTGCGTCAAAAGCACGGTGACTGCTTCGGATTTTTTTCCCTGTGCTCCCAATGCAAGAACCTGATCAATCAGCGGCATTGCCGAATCCTGCAAGCCCTTGATTTTCAAAATCTGCTCCTTCTCAACTTCAGTGGCACCCGGCAACTCATTGAGCATCTTCTCCAGTAGTGCCTCAGCCTCGGTAGATTGCGCGCGCGCCACTTCGATCTTGCTGCGTTCCTTGTCGAGGTCAGCCTGATCGGTGAGCAGTACCGTGTTACGGGTATAACTTGCGATATCACGTACTTTGCTGCCAACAGTATTAGTCAGAGCCAATTCGCGATTATTCACATTGACGATACCTTCCAGGCTCCCCTGAATGGCATCCATCTCGGAAATCCCTTCGATCGCGATGAAAAGCAAAAGCGCCAGCATCAAGCCAAATCCAATACTTAGTCGCACCCCTATTTTCAAATTTGTCAGTAACATTTTAAATACCCTCATTTATTAAAATTTATCTACATTAAAGTTAAGGATGCTCTGAACAACCCCGCCTGCCGCGCAGCAGCAGACGGCTCCGCTTCAAATTTTCAAACG
>NZ_JBTSEG010000030.1:0-31794 GCF_054605375.1 Sulfuriferula sp.
ACCAATGCCACCCAGATGGACAAACACGCCACCGCGCTTAAATCTGCCGGTGTCACGCGGCTGAACGTCAGCCTGGATTCCCTGCACGCCGAACGCATTGAGGCCGTCACCGGGCGCGACGTGCTGCACAAGATCATGGCTGGCCTGACCAGCGCGCAGCAGGCGGGCTTTGCCCCGATCAAAATCAATATGGTGGCGATGCGCGGTGTCAACGACGACGAGATCGACACCATGGTTGCGTTCTGCATGGAGCGCAACTTCGTGCTGCGCCTGATCGAAGCGATGCCGATGGGCGACACCGGCCGCAATACCCAGTATCTCGACCTGCAGCCAGTCAAGGCACGTATCCAAACGCGTTTCGGCCTGGTCGATACGGCATTCCAAGGCGGTGGGCCGGCGCGTTATCTGGGCAGTCCAGACGGACTGTTTTCTGTGGGTTTCATCACCCCCATCTCGCAACATTTTTGCGGTACCTGCAACCGCGTGCGTCTGTCCGTAGACGGCACGCTTTATCTGTGCCTGGGACAGGAAGAAAAATTCGAGTTTCGTCCCCTGCTGCGCGGCGGGGCAAGCGATGTCGAGTTGGAAAATGCCATCCGTGCAGCGCTGGAACTCAAGCCGGAACGCCATGAATTCCGCGAACAACCGAACAAGATCGTGCGTTTCATGTCGGCAACCGGGGGCTAGCCAACAGACTTTGCGGTAAAATTGCAGGCAACTCTCATTACATCCTGCTGAGCATGATCTGGAAACCCCACGTAACCGTCGCCGCCGTAATCGAGCAAAATGGCCGTTTTTTGCTGGTCGAAGAACAAACCGATGACGGGATTCTGTTCAACCAGCCTGCCGGTCATCTTGACCCGGGTGAGTCCCTGATTGACGCAGCAATACGCGAAACACTGGAAGAATCGGCCTATCACTTTGCTCCGGATGCCTTGCTGGGAATTTATCAGTGGCATCAGGCTGCGCGGGACCGCACTTATTTGCGTTTTGCCTTCACCGGCGCAATCACCGGCAGCGAGCCCGATCGCAGTCTCGACACAGGCATTTTACGCACTGTCTGGCAAACCCCGGATGAGATGCGCGCGCAGCAAAACCGCCATCGGAGTCCATTGGTAATCCACTGTATGGAAGATTACCTGGCCGGCAAACGCTATCCGTTGGCGCTGTTGACCCACTACGCATGATGCACGCCGTTGTACTGAGCCTCGGCCTGCTGAGCAGTATTCCCGCCTGGGCGGTGGATATCAGCGTCTGTTACAACTACGGTTGCGCCAGCCAGGCCGACGTGGATTTCAGTCCGCAACAAATACGCAAGTTGCGCCAGCTATTCAAGAGCGCAACCACCCCGGCAGCCGAGCGCAGCGCGATCGCCAAAGCCATTGGCCTGTTTGAGCAATTTTCCGGCAAGCAGACGCCGACCTGGCGCGACAAGGGCGGCAACGACAATGACAGCGGCGCCGATGGGCGCATGGATTGCATTGACCATTCAACCAATACCACTGCGTATCTCACCTTGTTGGAACGCCTGGGTTTATTACGCTTCCACACAGTCCTCGGCCGCGTGGAACGCGCACCCTTGATCGTGAATGAGCATTGGGCGGCGCGAATCATGGACCGCGCTACCCAACAAGAGTATGCGGTCGATTCATGGTTTTATGACAACGGCCACCCCGCCGCCATTTACCCTTTGCAAGACTGGCTCAAAGGTGCCTCCCCCGATGTCTAAACCGCATATTATCGTCGGCATGTCGGGCGGCGTGGATTCCGCTGTCACCGCACTGCTGCTCAAGCAGCAAGGCTATCGCGTCACCGGCCTGTTCATGAAAAACTGGGAAGACGAAGACGACGAGCACTGTCCTGCACGCCAGGATTTTCTCGATGTGCTGGCGGTGGCCGATGTCATCGGGCTGGATGTTGAAGCAGTCAATTTCAGTGCCGAGTACAAGGATCGGGTATTCAGTTACTTTCTGCGCGAATATCAGGCCGGACGCACGCCCAATCCGGATGTGCTGTGCAACGCGGAAATCAAATTCAAGGCGTTTCTCGACCATGCCCTGAGCTTGGGTGGGGAACGCATCGCCACCGGCCATTACGCGCGGCTGCATGAGGTCGATGGGCGCCATGAACTGCTCAAAGCCGTGGATACTGCCAAGGACCAAAGCTATTTTCTGTACCGTCTCAATCAGGCGCAGCTGTCCAAATCGATGTTTCCGCTGGGCGAGTTGACCAAGCCGCAGGTCCGCCGCATCGCCGAGGAGGCCGGGCTGCCCAATTTCGCCAAAAAGGACAGCACCGGCATTTGCTTCATCGGCGAACGCCCGTTTCGTGAATTCCTGCAACGTTATTTGCCGATCCAGCCCGGTGATATGTGCACGCCGGACGGGCGCGTGGTCGGACGCCACCAGGGCCTGATGTACCATACGCTGGGACAACGCCAGGGGCTGGGGATAGGCGGTGCCGGCGAGGCCTGGTTTGTGGCAGGCAAAAACCTGCCGGAGAACCGCCTGCTCGTGGTTCAGGGACACGATCACCCGCTGCTGTTCAGCACTCGGCTGGACGCCGCAGACCTCAACTGGATAGCCGGTTCCGCGCCCGATATGGCATTTGCCTATGCGGCCAAGACCCGCTACCGTCAGGCCGACGCCAGTTGCCGCTTCGACGCGCTCGAGCCAGGCCGATGCGTGCTGGATTTCGACACGCCGCAATGGGCGGTCACTCCGGGCCAGTCTGTGGTGCTATACGCCGGCGATGTATGCCTGGGCGGCGGCATTATTCAATAAAGGCCATCAACATCAATGAATATTCTTTTTGCCACTTCAGAAATTTACCCGCTTGCCAAAACCGGTGGCTTGGCCGACGTCAGCGGCGCACTGCCAGCCGCGCTGCGCAAGCTGGGCCTGGACGTGCGCGTGCTCATCCCGGGTTATCCCAATGTGCTGGCCGCGTTGCCCGATAAAACCCTGCTCGCCAGCCTTGAGCTCCCGGTACACGGTACGCTGCATCTGCATGGCGCGGTCATGCCGGACAGCACCGTGCCGTTGATCGTGATCGAACATCCCGGTTATTACAACCGCCATGGCGGCCCCTACCAGGACATCACCGGCCAGGACTGGCCAGACAATTACCTGCGTTTTGGGCTGCTATCGGCGGTTGCTGCGCTATTGGGCAGCGCCGCCACGCCATTGCGCTGGCCGGTCGATATCGTGCACTGCAATGACTGGCAGACCGGTCTCGTTCCTGCCTACCTGCACCATGGCAGCACACGCCCGGCAGCCACGCTGATGACTATCCACAACCTGGCCTATCAGGGTATTTTCCCGCCGCACACCCTCACCGAGCTGGGGTTGCCGCCAGCCAGCTTCAGCATCGATGGGCTGGAATACTATGGCAACCTGTCGTTCCTCAAAGCCGGCCTGTACTACGCTGACCACCTCAGCACGGTCAGCCCCAGCTACGCTGAAGAAATCCAGCACGACGCCCTCGGCTTCGGCATGCAAGGGCTGCTGCACCATCGCCGCGTGCAGCTCACCGGCATTGTGAATGGCATTGATACCGACGACTGGAACCCGGCCATCGACCCACACCTGTGCCGCCACTATCACCCTGCCCGCATGACCGGAAAAGCAGCCGTCAAACGTCTGTTACAGGCAGAACATGGACTTACCTGCAGCAAGGAAACGCCTCTATTCGGGGTCATCAGCCGCATGACACATCAGAAAGGCCAGGATTTGCTACTGGCCATTGCGCCTCAACTGATCGAAGCAGGCGTACAAATTATGGTACTTGGCAGTGGCGATGCCATGCTGGAAACCCGGTTGCGCCAGCTTGCCGCGGAATACCCGGCGCAAGTGGGCGTTGTCATTGGTTATGACGAAGGCCTCGCGCACCGCATTGAAGCCGGGGCAGATATTTTCCTCATGCCGTCCCGCTTCGAGCCCTGCGGACTGAATCAAATGTACAGCCAGCGTTATGGTACGCCACCTGTGGTGCACCGCACCGGTGGCCTGGCCGATACCGTGACCGATACCACCAGTATGACGCTCGCAGACGGCAGCGCCACCGGTTTCATGTTTGACGAAGCCACTCCGGCAGCATTCCTCGCCGCGGTACGTCGAGCTCTGGATTGTTACCATAGCCCGCGCCAATGGAGCCAGGTGAAAAAGAACGCCATGGCGCGTGACTTCAGCTGGGAAGCGAGCGCGCGTCAATATCAGACGCTGTACCAAAGCATATTGGCAGGCTGATGCCCGCATCCCGTTTCGCGTAAAATGATGACTTTACTTATCCGCCCCATCCCATGATTCGTACCCGCTTCGCTCCCAGCCCGACTGGTTATTTGCACATTGGCGGCGCGCGCACCGCGCTGTTTTCCTGGGCATATGCCCGCAAGCACGGTGGCACTTTTATCCTGCGCATCGAGGATACCGACCTGGAACGCTCCACGCCGGAATCCGTCGAGGCCATTTTGCAAGGCATGGACTGGCTTGGGCTGGATTACGACGAAGGCCCGTTCTACCAGATGCAGCGCATGGCACGCTACAAGGAGGTCATCGGACAGATGCTGGCCAGCGGCCACGCCTACCATTGCTACGCCAGCAAAGAGGACGTTGAAGCCATGCGCGAGCAGCAACGCGCAGCCGGGCTCAAACCGCGTTACGACGGCCGCTGGCGCCCTGAGCCGGGTAAAGATTTACCTGCGCCCCCGGATGGGGTCGCACCGGTGGTGCGTTTCAAAAACCCGCTGGAGGGCTCGGTTGCATGGAATGATCTGGTCAAAGGCATCATCGAGATCAGCAACAGCGAACTGGACGATTTGGTCATCGCTCGCCCCGATGGCACACCTACCTATAATTTTTGCGTGGTCGTCGACGACTGGGACATGAACATAACCCAGGTTATTCGTGGCGACGATCATGTGAACAATACACCACGCCAGATCAACATCCTCAAGGCACTGGGTGCGACCCTGCCGCAATACGCGCACGTGCCGATGATACTGGGTACCGATGGCGAGCGTTTGTCCAAGCGCCACGGCGCGGTAAGCGTGATGCAATATCTGGAAGACGGTTATCTACCCGAGGCACTGCTCAACTACCTGGCGCGGCTGGGCTGGGCGCACGGCGACGAAGAGATATTTTCCATGGCGCAGTTCGTCGAATGGTTCAACCTCGAAGCCATCAGCCGTTCCCCGGCCAAGTTCAATCCGGAAAAACTGCTGTGGATCAACCAGCAATATCTGAAAATTGCTGACAATGTCCGCCTGGCAGAGCTCACCGCTCCTTTTCTGTTGCGTAGTGGTGCCGAGCTTGCGAGCGGCCCTGCCTTGACAGACATAATTCAGCTATTAAAGGAACGTGTAAGTACATTGCTGGAGCTAGCTGATACAGCAATGATTTTTTATCGTTACACCGAACCAACCGCAGAACAGCTCGCGCAACATCTTTCTCCAGAAGCGATTCCGGCTTTGATTACACTGACCAACAACTTCAGGCAGATCGACTGGAAGCGTCAGACTATTCAAGAGACACTCAAGTTAGCGGTGGTGGAATCCGGACTCAAAATGCCCAGGATTGCCATGCCGCTACGCGTGCTGGTCACTGGCATGACACAAACACCCAGCATCGATGCCACCCTTGAATTAATCGGTCGCGAAACGGTCATCGAACGCTTACAAAAACAACTGGCAAAGCATACCGACAAATAGGTGTTCATAAGCATTCTGTTTTATTGTTATAATCCCGGTTCTTGACTTGAGACCACCCTTAATTTTTTTGCATCTGGAGATTGAAGTATGGCTGACAAACTGATGATTATGATGGTAAACACGGATCCTTCTAGCCCTTCTGAATTGGGCGCACCTTTCTTTCAGGCAACGGTTGCTGCTGCGATGGAATACGAAGTTGAGGTGATTTTGACCGCTCGTTCCGGCGAACTGGCTATTAAAGGCGTGGCTGAAAAACTGTTCGTGAAGGAAGGCTCTCCCAAGAGTGTGTATGACTTCATCAAGGATGCGCATGAAGCTGGCGTGCATTTCAAAGTGTGCACCCCGACCCTGGAACTGTGGGGCGATGACCTGATCCCTGAAATCGAAGAAACCGTAGGCGGCGCTTACGTCATCCAGCAGGCAATGGACGAAGACGTGGTAACCCTGACTTACTAAATTCGGGTTACTTACTCAACAAAAAAGCGGAGCCTGTGCTCCGCTTTTTTGTTGCCGGCATTTATTCAACTGCGCTGATAAATGTCCTCGAAACGCACTATGTCATCCTCACCGAGATAAGCCCCTGACTGTACCTCGATCATGTGCAGCGGGATCTTGCCGGCGTTTTCCAGGCGATGCGTACTCCCCAATGGAATATAAGTTGACTGGTTTTCGGTGAGTAGCAACACTTCATCATTACGCGTTACACGCGCCGTGCCGCTTACAACAATCCAGTGCTCTGCACGATGATGATGCATTTGCAATGACAGCTTCTCACCCGGCTTGACCATGATGCGCTTGACCTGGAAACGGTCACCCGCATCAATCCCTTCGTACCAGCCCCACGGCCGAAATACACGGGTATGGTTGAGATGCTCGGTACGATTGTTCTGCTTCAAGTATTCAACCGCTTTTTTAACGTTTTGCACACAATCCTTGTGTGCCACCATAATGGCATCGCTTGTTTCCACGATCACCAGATCGGACACACCGATGGCGACCACCATACGGCTTTCAGCGCGGATCAGATTGTTACTGGCATCATCACTGTATATGTCACCTCGCAAGACGTTGCCCGCATGGTCCTTCTCACCCACCTCCCACAATGCCGACCACGAACCGATATCGCTCCAGGCGATGTCCGCAGGTACCACAACAGCATTTTTGGTGCGCTCCATGACCGCATAATCGATGGACTCGGAGGGACACGCTGTAAATGCCTCGGTGTCCAGACGCACAAAATCCAGATCGCGCTGGCAATGATCCAGCGCCGCCTGACTGGCAGCAAGCATGTCGGGGTGATATTTGCGCAATTCCTCGATAAATGCAGCCGCTTTAAACAGGAACATCCCGCTATTCCAGAAATAATCACCCGACTCCAGGTAGCCTTGGGCAATTTCACGGCTGGGTTTTTCGACAAAACGCTCTACCGAAAATACATTATCCACATCCTCCAGTTTGATTCCGCGCTGGATATAGCCATAACCGGTTTCCGGTGCCAGCGGAACGATGCCGAAGGTGACCAATTGACCGGATTGAGCAATCGCTGCTGCCTGAGCAACGGCGCGTTCAAATGCATTTACATCCCCGATCAGATGATCCGCAGGCAATAGCAGCATCAACGCTTCGGCATCCTGGGCCATTAGCGCCAATGCAGCGACTGCCGCCGCCGGTGCCGTATTACGCCCGACGGGCTCGAGAAAAATAGCTTCCGGCACGACATCTATGGCACGCATCTGCTCGGCCACCATGAAGCGGTGCTCCTGATTACATACCAGTGTGGGTGACGTGACATCAGCGATACCGGAAAGGCGCAACACCGTTTCCTGCAACATGGTGCGATCCGACACCAGCGGCAATAGCTGCTTGGGCAGTGCAGCGCGTGACAGTGGCCACAATCGGGTACCGGACCCACCGGAGAGAATTACGGGATGAATATGCATGTTTTCAGCTTCCTCAATCAATATGTCAATACCATCAGTCGGCACGATTTGCCATGTCACAGTCCAGACACAGATCCAGCGCGACCTTCCAGTCCGGCAAGGACACGCCAAAGTCGCGCAACAGTTTGTCACTTGCCAGTTCTGAATTGGCAGGTCGCCGGGCCGGCGTTGGGTAATCAGCGCCAGGAATGGGTATCAGCTCGGGACGTTTGGCTCCAGACGAGCAGTCTGAATCCAGAATCGCCTGGGCGAATTGATACCAGTTCACCCGGCCTTTACTGGTGAGATGGTAAGTGCCATGCAAGGATTCCCTGCCAGGTTTAAATGGCTGTTGCACGAGTATCTGCGCCGTTGCCTCCGCGATCATGCGTGACCAGGTGGGTGCACCATACTGGTCAGCAACAATACGCAGCTGTTCGCGCTCCTTGAACAAGCGCTGCATGGTCAATAAAAAATTACCGCCACGCAGGCCATACACCCAACTGGTACGCAGAATGAGATGGGGAATATTGGCAGTGCGCACTGCATTTTCGCCTTCAAGCTTGGTCTGCCCATACACACCCAAAGGATGCGTCACATCATCCTCCGTGTAGGCACCAGTCTTGTTGCCGTCGAACACATAATCGGTCGAGAAATGAATCATTGCGGCACCGAGTTTTGCAGCCTCCTCCGCCATGATGGCTGGGGCAATCGCATTCACCGCGCGTGCCGATTCCGGCTCCGACTCCGCCTTGTCCACCGCCGTATGGGCCGCAGGATTAACAATTAAATCCGGGCGCAGCGTGCGTATAAACTCGCGCAATGCATCTCCATCCGTTAAATCGAGCTGGCTGCGCGTAGGCGCTTTGACCGTGCCCAAAGTTGCCAATGTGCGACGCAGCTCCCAGCCAACCTGGCCGTTGACGCCGGTAAGCAGTATGTTCACGCAAACACCTCGCACTGAGCCAATGGCAAGCCGACAGCGTCTTTGGCAGCAATAGTAGGCGCGCCATCCAGGGGCCAGAGGATGTCCAGTGCCGGGTCGTTCCACAGCAGGCTGCGCTCATACTGGGGTGTCCAGTAGTCCGTGGTTTTGTACAGGAACTCCGCCGAGTCAGAGGTCACTACAAAACCATGAGCGAAACCTTTAGGTATCCAGGCCATACGTTTATTTTCAGCAGAAAGTTCCATACCCACCCACTTGCCGAATGTGGGCGAGGATTTACGCAAATCGACTGCCACATCGAAAACACTGCCGCTAATGACACGCACCAGCTTTCCCTGAGTATTCTGAATCTGGTAATGCAGACCACGCAACACGCCTTTGGCTGAACGCGAGTGGTTGTCCTGTACGAAGTCGTCCGGAATACCCGCCTCGGTCATGGCTCGACGATTGTAACTTTCATAGAAAAAACCACGCTCATCGCCGAATATCTTGGGCTCCAGCACCAGCACGTCGGGGATTTCTGAGGGGAAAATATTCATGGCTAAAATACACGTTCATTAAGCATGGCCAGCAGGTATTGACCATACGCATTTTTCTGCAAAGGGACTGCGAGCTGCCTGACTTGTGCAGCATCAATATAGCCCGCCCGATAGGCTATTTCCTCGGGACAGGATATTTTGAGCCCCTGGCGTTTCTCGATTGTCTGAATGAACAGCGAGGCCTCTAGCAAAGATTCATGCGTACCGGTATCCAGCCAGGCGTGACCACGCCCCATGACTTCTACCTGGAGCTGGCCCATTTCCAGATAATGGCGATTAATATCGGTAATCTCCAGTTCCCCACGCGGAGACGGCTTGAGCTTGCGCGCAATGTCGATAACCTGATTGTCATAGAAATACAGTCCGGTTACTGCATAACGCGATTTGGGCCGGTCAGGTTTTTCTTCCAGGCTGATGGCATTTCCATGAGTATCGAATTCAACCACGCCATAGCGCTCGGGATCATGCACCGGATAAGCGAACACAGATGCACCATTCTGGCGTGCCGAAGCGGCGCGCAAGTCGCCGGAAAATTCATGGCCGTAAAAGATATTGTCGCCCAGCACCAATGCACTCGGCGCATCGCCAATGAAATCCGCGCCGATGATAAAGGCTTGCGCCAGGCCGTCAGGCGAGTGCTGAACAGCGTAGCTGAGATAAATCCCCCACTGGCTGCCGTCACCCAGCAACTGCTCGAAACGCGGGGTGTCCTGCGGGGTGGAGATGATGAGGATGTCCCGGATGCCTGCCAGCATCAGCGTAGTGAGCGGGTAGTAGATCATGGGCTTGTCATACACCGGCAGCAGCTGTTTGGATACGGCCTGGGTCACGGGATACAGCCGGGTACCCGAACCGCCGGCCAGGATAATGCCTTTGCGTGCGCTCATGCCCGGCTCCCATATTGTTTTTCAATCCAATGGCGGTATTCACCACTGGCGATACTGGCTACCCAGTCCGGATTGTCCAGGTACCAGGCAACTGTCTTGCGAATACCCGTCTCAAACGTTTCCTGTGGAAGCCACCCTAATTCACGCTCGATTTTACGTGCATCGATGGCGTAACGGCGGTCATGGCCGGCACGGTCCTTGACGTAAGTAATAAGCTTTTCGTGAGGAATGACGGGTGAAACCGGATGCAGCGCGTCGAGCATGGCACAGATGGTCTTGACCACGTCGATATTGGTTTTTTCGTTGCAACCCCCAATGTTGTATACCTCGCCGGGCTTGCCTTTTGACAGCACGGCACGGATGGCACTGCAATGGTCGCCGACATAGAGCCAATCTCGCACATTCAGGCCGTCGCCGTATATCGGTAGCGCTTTGCCCGCCAGCGCATTCATCATCACCAGCGGGATGAGCTTTTCCGGGAACTGGTAAGGGCCGTAATTGTTGGAACAGTTGGTGGTGAGTACCGGCAGGCCATAGGTGTGATGATAAGCGCGCACCAGATGGTCTGAGGCAGCCTTGGAAGCCGAATATGGACTGTTGGGTGCATAGGCGGTGGTTTCTGTAAAAGCAGCGTCTTCCTGACCGAGCGAACCATATACCTCATCCGTGGAGACATGCAGAAAGCGGAACCCAAGCTTCTCCTTTTCCTCCATCGCATTCCAGTAAACCCGGATTTCTTCCAGAAAATGAAAAGTGCCGACCACATTGGTCTGGATGAAATCTTCTGGACCGTGAATTGAACGGTCAACATGACTTTCAGCCGCGAAGTTGATCACGGCGCGCGGCCGATGTTCAGCCAGCAGGCTTGCAACCAGGGCACGATCGCCAATATCACCTTGTACAAAGAGATGACGATCATCGCCCTTCAAACCGGCGAGATTATGCAAGTTACCCGCGTAGGTAAGTTTGTCGAGATTGATGACAGCTTCGTCGCTGCCAGCAAGCCAGTCCAATACGAAATTAGCGCCGATAAAGCCGGCACCACCTGTCACTAGTATCATGGCAATTCCCTGTTAGTCTTTATTTTATTTCCGGCAGCCCGGTTGAACTGTTCCCGGATTGGCTGTGTACCGTTTTCCCCATGTCGGCAAATTCGCCCATATAGTCAATTTTTGCTGCACTGCGCAGCTTCTTGATATCGGCGGTCGCTGCAGCACGCTGCCGGGTGACGGACAAATAATTCTCGATAAGCGCATGCGCTTTGTCCAGGGCAATGGGCGCTGATTGGGTAGAGACAATTTGCAATACCGTAATGCCGTTTGCCGAGGGGAGCGCCAGCAATTGACCATTCTGCATGGTTTGCATGCGCGGCACTATATTCAAAGGCAGCTGCTCCGCGGCCTTGACCTCGTTCCCTGTTCGGAAAGGGATATTCTGGGTGTGTAACCAATTCACGAATTCGTTCAGGTCGTGACTGGCCTCAAGATGGGAGTTGATTTCGGCAAGCTTGTCCTTGGAAGCCACAATCGCCAGCTCCTGTAAATTATAGATACAACGCTGACTGAACAATTCCGGATGCTGTTTATAGTAAGCATCAATGTCAGCCTCACTGGGTTTTGCTTCACTTTGTCCAGCGTGTTGCAGATAAGTTTGTGACAGTATCTGATCATGCGCCGCTTTCAGCAATTGTTGCACAGCCGGATCCTGATCCAGTTTTTTGGCGGTGGCCGCTTGTACCACAAGTTCCTGATCCACGAGCGCCTGCACGATTTGATCTTTAGCTTGCGGCGATAAATTTTGCGGCGCAAGATTCAATCGCGACAAAGCCTGGTCGAATTGCGCACGTGTAATGGCCGTTCCGTTCACGTTGGCAATGGCAACGGATGTGTCTGAAGACGTTTTTTCCTGCTTGCTGCAACCCGCGAACGCAATGGACAACAACACCACCAGTGACACCCTATACATGATTGGATACTGCTTCATCCGAACTTTCCCCCTGAATTTCCATGATTAATGATCATGGCATAACTCCACATCATGATCTGTATTATCGGTTGCCACACGCAAGCAAACAATAGACCAATTGAATTACAAAAAATGTCATGATAAAAAAAGGCCGACTTCTTTGCAGAAGCCAGCCTGCCGCATTACCTGGACCCGGGCAACATTCAAACCGGTACGATTTCCTCGTCAAATGCCAGCCTGATCGTGCCCGCTTCATCCACGTCCACCACCACATTCCCGCCATTCGCCAAGCGGCCGAACAGCAATTCATCCGCGAGAGCCCGGCGGATTTCATCCTGAATCAGTCTGGCCATAGGACGCGCGCCCATTAATGGGTCAAAACCACGCTTGCCGAGGTGCGCCTTGAGCGCATCCGTAAACGTCGCTTCGACTTTTTTCTCATGTAGCTGATCTTCGAGCTGCATCAGGAACTTGTCTACAACACGCAGAATCACTTCCTCGGATAATGGTGAAAACGAGATCATTGCATCCAGCCGATTGCGAAATTCAGGGGTAAAGGTTCGCTTGATATCAGCCATTTCGTCTCCGGTCTGCTTGCCCAGCGTGAAACCGATACCGGATTTATTGAGCGATTCTGCCCCCGCATTGGTCGTCATGACAATCACCACATTACGAAAATCCGCCTTGCGTCCATTGTTGTCGGTCAGCGTACCGTGATCCATCACCTGTAACAGCACATTGAATACGTCCGGGTGCGCCTTTTCGATTTCATCCAGCAGAAGGACCGCGTAAGGATGCTTGGTGATTGCCTCGGTCAACAAGCCACCCTGATCGAATCCGACGTACCCCGGCGGTGCTCCGATCAGGCGTGATACCGCATGACGTTCCATGTATTCGGACATATCGAAACGAATCAACTCAATGCCCATCGTGTAGGCGAGCTGGCGTGCAACCTCCGTCTTGCCCACGCCGGTTGGGCCGGAAAACAGGAACGAGCCGATCGGTTTCTGCGGATTACCCAGACCACTTCGCGCCATCTTGATCGCGGCAGCCAGGGAATCGATCGCCTTATCCTGACCAAATACTACCGCCTTGAGGTCCCGATCGAGATTTTTCAGCGCATCACGATCATCACTGGTCACATTTTTGGAAGGAATCCGCGCGATCTTGGCAACAATTTCTTCGATCTCGCGCTTGCTGATAATTTTCTTCTGCCGCGATTTTGGCAGAATACGCTGCGCGGCACCTGCTTCGTCAATCACGTCGATCGCTTTGTCCGGCAAGTGACGGTCATTAATGTAACGCGCCGACAACTCCGCTGCGGTGGAGAGTGCCGTAGCCGTGTATTTGATACCGTGATGTGCTTCGAAACGCGATTTCAAACCACGCAGGATTTCGATCGTTTCCTCAACGGAGGGCTCATTCACATCGATTTTCTGGAAGCGTCGTGACAAGGCATGGTCTTTTTCAAAAATGCCGCGATACTCATTGTATGTGGTGGCACCGATACATTTAAGCTGACCGGACGAAAGCGCCGGTTTAAGCAAATTGGAGGCATCCAGGGTCCCGCCTGAAGCCGCACCGGCGCCGATCAGCGTGTGGATCTCGTCGATAAACAGAATGGCCTGAGGATTTTCGTACAGCTGCTTCAGTACCGCTTTCAGACGTTGTTCAAAATCACCACGATATTTGGTGCCGGCCAACAAGGCGCCCATGTCCAGCGAATACACCGTGCTGTCCGACAGCACATCCGGCACCACACCTTCGACAATCCGCCGCGCCAGACCTTCAGCAATCGCCGTTTTACCTACCCCAGCCTCACCTACCAGCAGGGGATTGTTCTTGCGCCGTCGGCACAATGTCTGAATCACGCGCTCCAGTTCCAGCGCCCGCCCGATCAGTGGATCAATTTTTCCTGCCAGCGCCTGTACATTCAGATTCTGCGTGTAGGTTTCCAGCGCCGTAGCAGGCGCAGCTTCCTCACCGGCCTCTGGCGTCGCTTCAGGACGCGCAGTGCTTCCTTGTGGCACCTTGCTCACGCCGTGCGAAATGAAATTCACGACATCCAGACGCGACACGCCTTGTTGAGTCAGAAAATACACGGCGTGTGAATCTTTCTCGCCAAAAATGGCCACCAGCACATTCGCGCCGGTTACCTCTTTTTTACCAGAAGACTGCACATGCAGAATGGCACGTTGAATGACACGCTGAAATCCTAGCGTAGGCTGGGTATCAACCTCCTCGCTTCCGGTAACAGTCGGTGTATGTTCGGTGATGAAGTCAGCCAGTCCCTGGCGCAGTTCTTCAGTGTTGGTGCCGCATGAGCGCAATACTTCGGCTGCGGACGGATTATCCAGCATCGCCAGCAATAGATGTTCGACCGTAATGAATTCATGGCGCTTTTGCCGCGCTTCCATGAACGCCATATGTAAACTCACTTCCAATTCCTGGGCAATCATTTAATTTTCCTCCATCACGCATTGCAGCGGATGCTCATGCTGGCGGGCGAACCCGGCCACTTGTTCCACCTTGGTTGCCGCAACATCGCGGGGAAATACGCCACACACTCCCATGCCGTCCCTATGTACTTTGAGCATGATTTGCGTAGCCTGTTCACGGCTTTTATAAAAAAAGTTCTGTATCACAAGTATCACAAAATCCATTGGCGTGTAGTCGTCGTTCAACAACATTACCTTATATAAAGGTGGCGGCTTGAGTTTTGTTTCGCTTGCTTCCAGAACGGTGTCATCGCGGTGCTTGGTTGCCATGGCGCTGGATAGTTTCCGGATAGTCAGGAACCATTTTGACAACTGGGGCGAAATTTTCAAGTGCTATTCATTAAAAAAAGATTTGCAAGACGCTTGCAAAATCAACTGGGCAGGCGTAAAAAGCAATCTGGAGTTTGGCATCAAGGTTCCTGCAAGTCTGGTATTGCCGTTGTGCGATCTTGATTTTCAAACAAGTCCCTGGCCGTTTTGGCCTGTTTTTATCAAGGAAGTAGCAATGGCAACTGGCACTGTAAAGTGGTTCAATGATTCTAAAGGCTTTGGGTTCATTACCCCGGATGATGGTAGCGAAGATCTTTTCGCGCATTTCTCCGCGATCAACATGGGTGGCTTCAAAACCCTGAAGGAAGGTCAAAAAGTCCAATTCGAGGTCTCTCAAGGCCCGAAAGGCAAACAGGCATCGAACATTCAGCCTGCATAAATCGGCTCACCGATTACTCAAAAACGCGGAATCTGATTCCGCGTTTTTTTTCGTCCCGAATTTTTGTGTTCTGGCTTTTCAAAAGGGCTGTGCTAGATTGAAACATCAGCAACAACCTTTAGAATGAAAAGATATGCAAATCCAACTCAAGCCCGATGGTTCTTTGCTCCTGGACATGACCCAGAAACAGGCGCGAGAACTTGCCAAAACCGTCATTCAACATGCCGAGGACGCGCAAACTGCGCTATTGAACTTTTCCTACCTGCTGAACGAAGCACACTATGATGCGGAAAATCAATTCCGGCAACCACCTGATGCCTGGGAACCGGCTGCACAGCAGCCGGCCACTAAATAGGGGATCATCATGAATATTTCCGCACTCGATAAACAGACTGCACAAATCGGCATGTTACCGACTGAGGCGGCTCATTTGTTGCAGGGCCTGGAAGCCATGCGCGACGAACTCGGTGAAATTGCCGAGGAGTTAATCAACCTGTTACGCGGCAATGGCATTGAGCCGCCACCCAAACCCGAGCATGTTCGCACTGAATATGCCGGGCCGGAGTGATTTACATCTGTGCAATCATCGCCTCACCAAATGCAGAACATGACACCTGTGCCGCATCTTCCATCAGCCTGGCAAAATCGTAGGTGACAGTTTTAGCCGTGATAGCACGCTGCATACTTGCTATGATGACATCAGCAGCTTCCGTCCAGCCAAGGTGTCTCAACATCATTTCCGCAGAAAGAATGATGGAACCGGGGTTAACGTAGTCCTTGCCCGCATATTTTGGCGCCGTACCATGAGTGGCCTCAAACATGGCAACGGAATCCGACAGATTGGCGCCAGGCGCAATACCAATTCCGCCCACTTCGGCTGCAAGTGCATCAGAGATGTAATCCCCGTTCAGATTCAATGTTGCAATCACATCATACTCATCCGGACGCAGCAGTATCTGTTGCAGGAAAGCATCGGCAATCACATCCTTGATCACAATGCCATTGGGCAATTTGCACCACGGCCCGCCATCAATCTCCACCGCACCGAATTCACGCTTGGCGAGCTCATAGCCCCATTTTTTGAAGCCCCCTTCGGTGAACTTCATGATATTTCCCTTGTGGACCAAGGTAACAGATGCGCGACCATTATCGATGGCATACTGAATCGCTCTGCGAATCAGACGCTCACTGCCCTGCACCGAGACAGGCTTGATACCGATAGCCGAGGTTTCCGGAAAGCGGATTTTTTTCACGTCCATCTCATTTTGCAGAAAGGCGATGACCTTTTTCACCTCGTCGGTACCGGCTTCCCATTCCACTCCTGCGTATATGTCCTCGGTATTCTCACGGAAAATAACCATATCCACTTTTTCAGGCGCCTTTACCGGACTGGGTACACCATCGAAATAACGCACCGGGCGCAAGCACACATACAGGTCCAATAGCTGGCGCAGCGCCACATTCAGGGAACGCATGCCGCCGGAAGTCGGTGTAGTCAGAGGCCCCTTGATGGAAATAACATATTCGCGCACTGCGGCAACCGTTTCATCAGGTAGCCAGTGATCGTCCCCATAAACCTTGACTGCTTTTTCACCTGCAAACACCTCCATCCAGGCAATACTGCGCTTGCCTCCATAAGCCTTTGCTACTGCTGCATCGACCACGCGACGCATCACAGGCGTGATGTCCACCCCCGTTCCATCGCCTTCGATAAATGGAATAACCGGGTGATCCGGAACATTGAGTGAAGCGTCGGCGTTCACCGTGATTTTTTCGCCGGAAGTCGGCACCTGGATGTGCTGGTACATGATTACCCTATTTCAACAAGTTAGAATGGTCACTTTAATTTTTCAAGCGATGGCTGGTACAGATGAGCCGCATTGTATTGTTCAACAAGCCCTACGGGGTCATTTGCCAGTTCAGCCCGAGCGGCAAACACCCCACGCTAAAGGATTTCATCCCTATTCCCGGCATTTATCCTGCCGGACGCCTGGATACCGACAGCGAAGGTTTGCTGATTTTAACCGATGATGGCGCGCTACAACATCGCCTTGCACACCCTATCCATAAATTACCCAAAACGTATTGGGTACAAGTTGAGGGCATACCTGATGGCAGCGGACTACAAACTTTGCAAAGCGGGGTCAACCTGGGAGATTTCATCACCTTGCCAGCGCACGCACGCGCTATCACTGAACCCGCGAATCTGTGGGCACGTATTCCACCCATTCGCGAGCGTAAAAACATCCCTGCCAGTTGGATTGAGTTGACCATAAGACAAGGGAAAAACCGCCAGGTCAGGCGCATGACGGCCAAAATCGGCTGCCCCACCCTGCGACTGATTCGGTGTCAAATTGGCAGTTTCACCCTGGCAAAACTGATGCCGGGCGAGTATCGCGATATAACTGCAGCAGAACTTTTCACATTAATTTAATGCGGGTATGTCAACCGACTGTAATAAAGCCGCGTTAGTTGCCGTGACACATGACGTTTGTGTTGCTAAAAACCCTTGATCAATCGCTTTTAAAAGGAAGTCCAAATGAACAAAATCCTGTCCGCCCTGTTGGTTGCTGCTTTCGCCGCTGTTTCCTTTTCCGCCGTTGCTGCCGAGGGTGACATGGCTGCACCTGCCGCTGAAGCGCCTAAAGCCGAAGCAGCCAAACCCGCCATGAAAAAACACCATGCCAAGAAACACGTTGCAAAAAAACACGTTGCCAAGAAGCACGCCGCGAAAAAAGAAATGATGAAAAAAGACGACATGAAAAAAGATGAAATGAGCCCTGCTGCCAAGTAAATAGGCATAATGCGCGAAAAGGCAGGGATAGATATTTTCCTGCCTTTTTTATTTGCTTTTCACCCTGGAATCTGGCGCACTGCCAGTTGTTCTGCCCCCAACAGCCCCACTTCGGTGTTCATGACAAGATATACAGGTACCGTTTCCAGCAAGCTTCGATACCGCCCTTTATCCAGAAAGCCTGACAGAAAGCCGCCTTGCGCCATCCGCTTTGCCAGTTTGGCGGCAATTCCACCGGCTACATATACGCCACTACGAGACAAAGACAGCAATGCAAGGTCTCCGGCGAAAGCGCCATAAACGCGAATGAACATCTCCAATGCCCGACTGGCAGCAACGTCGGTATTGGCTAGTGCCGCTTCGGCAATTGCAGCGGGCGGGTCTGCTGATTCAAGCAACACCGGTGGATGTTGCTCATACTCACAAACAAATGCATAGATATTGGCGAGTCCGGGACCGGACACGACGCGCTCTACACAAACCTGCCCATAGCGCTCTCGCAGGAAATGCAATAGTTCGATTTCCATAGCGTTGCCGGGTGCAAAATCGACATTTCCACCCTCACTTGGTGCAACGATTTCACCATCGCCGCATGGAAACAGAAATCCGACACCCAGCCCCGTACCGGCCCCTAATACCGCACGGGCCGCACCCTCTAGTGGCGCGCCTGCCTGCAAAACATGCAGATCTTGCGGTTTGAGTACCGCGATTCCATGACCAATCGCTTCAAAATCATTGACAAGCTTTACTGAAGCGATGCCGAATTGCCTGCCAATTCCAGCACCATCCACAAACCAGGGTAAATTGGTAAGCCGTGCGGCATTCTCTTTCACTGGTCCGGGCACGCCAAAACAGGCAGACGCTATGGGTGGTGCATCTTGCAGAAAATGGGCTAATAACGCTTCAAAATCATGAAATTCGGCACTGCTATAGCGCTGCTCCCTAACTTTGGAACAACCTCCAGTGCCTACTTCTGATAGACGCAACAATACCTTGGTTCCACCCACATCTCCAGCCAGGATAAGTCTGGGTTTACTCACTCAAATACATCTCCGGTTCCCAACCCAAGGATTTGGCACGTTCAATCGCCACCGCATGGATACGCTCGTGCCGCTCGCGCAGCTCCGGCGGCAAATTCGAGACCAGACAACCGTATTTATCCCATTCGACCTGGGTTTTGTCATACACATTCTGAATACGATTCACGTCCCATCCCGCACATGTTTCTGTCTCCGGCAGCAGACCAAACAGCCACGCATCCTTGATGATCGCTCCCATTGCGCTCATTCCGCCATATCGATCCTGATCTATCCCAACATAAGTTTTCTGCATGGCAACTCCAAATGTAAAACGACAAATACGGTATTCTACGCCTATGCATACATTCGAAACGCTCCCATTTTCCAACAGCTTCGCCGCGTTGCCCTCCATTTTTTATAGCGCAGTTACACCCACCCCGCTAGCCCATCCCCACTTGGTAGGCTTCAATGCGGATGCCGCCGCCCTTATTGGATTGAATCCCGTCGAGGCGCGACGCCCCGACGCTCCGGCTTATCTGTCCGGCACCACTCATATCCTTGGCGCGCAGCCTGTTGCCGCGCTTTATGCGGGCCATCAATTCGGATATTTCGTTCCGCAACTGGGTGATGGTCGTGCCATCCTGCTGGGTGAAGTGCAAACGCCACATGGCGGCTGGGAACTGCAGTTGAAGGGCGCGGGCCTGACGCCATATTCGCGCAATGGGGATGGTCGCGCCGTATTGCGCTCAAGTATCCGCGAATATCTTTGTTCAGAGGCCATGCATGGATTAGGCATACCCACGACACGTGCGTTGTCCATCGTCGGCAGTGCGGATGAGGTATATCGCGAACAAGTCGAAACCGCGGCCGTGGTCATGCGCATGGCACCGAGCTTCATACGTTTTGGTTCATTTGAAGTATTTTTTTCACGCGGACAGCCCGACGCAATCCGTATTCTCGCCGATTATGTCATCACGCGGCATTTTCCCGAGCTTGCCGACGTGCCCGACAAATACCCGCATTTCCTGCGCGCTGTGATACTGGCCACTGCACGCTTGATGGCGCAATGGCAGGCAGTCGGTTTTGCGCACGGCGTGATGAACACCGACAACATGTCCATCCTCGGCCTCACGCTGGACTATGGCCCGTTTGGCTTTCTGGATACCTATGATCCCGGTTATATCTGCAACCATTCAGACCAGGGCGGGCGTTATGCTTTTGATCAACAGCCCGACATCGGCGCATGGAACCTCACCCGGCTCGCGCAAGCGCTTACCCCGCTAATGCCGGTCGACGCTGCCAAGGAAGCCCTGGATGTCTATCCGGCCGCCTTTGCCACCCACTACATTGACCTGATGAGTGCAAAACTGGGTATCCTGCCCGGCAAAAACAACGTATCACTCATTACCGGCGTACTCAGCCTGCTGCACAGCAATCACGTGGATTACACCATTTTCTGGCGCGCGCTATGCAATTTCGATTCTGCGCCAGAAGCGGTCAATGAACCCTTGCGCGATTTGTTTCCAGATCGCACCGCGTTCGATACATGGGCAATCGAATATCGCGCCCGTCTGCAAACCGGAGGCGCCCCGGAGACGATGCGGCATGAAGCCATGCGCCGCGTCAATCCAAAATATATCCTGCGCAGCCATCTGGCTGAAATTGCTATCCGCCGTGCATGCGATGATCACGATTTCAGCGAAATCGCGCGCCTGCTTGATCTGCTGCACCATCCTTTTGAAGAGCAACCAGAGAACACAAGCTATGCCAGCGCCCCGCCTGAATGGGCAAGCCGGATCAGCGTGAGCTGTTCATCGTGAAATTACTCATTCCGCTGGCTGGCGCCCTCTTCCTGGCAGCAGGATGCAGCACCCAGATCACACAACGCGACGGGAAGCTGCTGCTCAACAAAGAGTACAGTTTCAGCGACATTGCCAAATCCAATACCGATCTGGTGATTGAAACCCATCAGCAAGCCGCGCTGGAAAATCTGCGTGTACTTGCCGAAAAACTCTATAAACGCAATCCGCGCGAATTACGCAAATCCGGACTGACACTGGGCGCAGCGCTCAACCGGCTCTCGCCGCCCTGCACCGGCCACTTTGATGAATTACAGGGGAAACGCGGAGCCGATGCCATATTTCTCGCATTCAATCCGGATTACCAAGGTGATCGGGTTCTAGCCTACATGGTGGGCCTTTCCGACATGATCATGGCCGCCTACGACGACAAAACCGCATTTTTTGTACTTGACGACCTCGACCCGCAAAAACTCTACAATAGCGCACGCAATACTGAAACAGCGGCCTGGAAACTCGCCACTGCGCGCGACGCGGATGGCAGGCTGTACCTGGTTTCCAACAGCATGGACACGGCGGGCAACAATCTGAGTTTCGAGCGCGAATTCGGCAAACTCATTGCCGTGCAGGACATATTAGCCCGAATTATCGCCGACAAAAGCAATCGCAGCATTAACTGGTTCGTGCAGACAGCCGGAGCAATGGTATTCTTGCCACTTTAGAACTTGCCAAATTTGGGCATTTCATCAGCGAGTACTCCCATGAATACACCCCCTGAGAACGACAAGCACTTGCCACTATCTCCCGATGAGATTGCTGCATTCGCAGAACTGCTGGACACCATCGGTGACCGGACCGATTTCCCGCTTGAACTCGAGGCACTGGATGGCTTGATTTGTGCGCTCCATTGCGCGCCACGGCCAATCGAGCCGGGTGAATATCTGCCTGCCTTATTGGGTGAAGACTATATGGCAGCATTTTCCAGTACGGCACAATGTGCTGAATTCATGAGTTTTTTCAATCGCCGCTGGCATGACATCGGCGTGGCCCTGGCACTGGCGATAGAAGATTTGGACGCACCCGGTGCCTTGGTGCCGTTTTTAAATGACTGGGAAGCGACGCTATCCGACATGAGTCCCGAAGAACGTGCGGAAGTGGCGTCACTGGATATCGCCTATATGGGTATGGCCTGGGCGGAAGGTTTTGTCTGGGGTGTTGAACACTGGGAAGACGAGTGGAGCCTGCCCGCCGGTCATGCGCTGGAAGATGTACTGGATGCCCTGCTCGACCCGTTTTATATTCTGACCGTTCCGGACGCCGAACAAGCAACACACGAACGTGAGCATACCCGCCCGGAATGGATAGGTGCGGCCATCCTGGCGGCCTATGATTTGCGAGGATTTTGGCAGCGTGTGGCAGACTATACGCCTTCTGAGCCCGTGCGCGCAGCGCCCGACCCTGGTCGCAATGACATCTGCCCGTGCGGCAGCGGCAAGAAATTCAAAAAGTGTTGTGGCGCACCGGCAAAGTTACACTAAACAAACCCATCATCAGGAGCCCTAAATTGAAAATTCGCATATTGACCATGATGGCATTGGCCAGTTTATTTATTGCCTGCGGCAATGCAAATGCGACCAGTTCCGTTAACACCACTGTAAAATCGCCCCATCCCCACACTGACAGGAGCAATAGAATGGCAACCACCACCCCGTCCGGCCTGATATATGAAGATATTGTTGTAGGCACAGGCGCCACCGCCACTCCCGGTCATACCGTTGTGGTCAACTACACAGGCTGGCTGACCAATGGCACCAAATTTGACTCCAGCAAGGATCGCAACGAGCCGTTCGAATTCCGTCTCGGTGCCGGGCAAGTGATACACGGTTGGGATGAAGGGGTGGCTGGCATGAAGGAAGGTGGCGAGCGCAAGCTAACCATACCTGCTGAGCTTGGCTATGGCGCGCGCGGTGCGGGCGGCGTAATTCCACCCAATGCAGTGCTGATTTTCGATGTGGAACTCATTAAGGTCAAATAAGGCTGCACCATTCAGGATTTGATCCTGGGCTGTTTTGACAAAGTCTGAATATTTTGTTGAAGAACAGCCTGACGACGGAGGATACAAATGTCAAAACAGCATCCCATCATCGCGGTAACCGGTTCGAGCGGCGCGGGTACCACAACCGTGCGGCGCGCCTTTGCAGACCTGTTCCGGCGCTTGCAGATTCAGCCTGCATGGGTACAAGGCGATGGTTTTCTGCGCCATGAACGCACCGCCATGAGCGCCAAAATCAATGCCGCCACCACTCAGGGCAAGCGCTTCAGTCATTTCCATCCTGACGCCAACCTGCTGGATAAGCTTGAAACGCTATTCCTTGAATATGGCCAATCCGGCTCCGGCAAAACCCGTAATTATGCCCACGATGATAATGAGGCGGCGCGTTTTGGCACACAACCAGGTAAATTTACTCCCTGGCAGGCACTCCCGGCCAATACTGACGTATTATTTTACGAAGGGCATCATGGCGGTTTTTCACAGTCCTCCCGCAAAACCTCGAAGTCCATACAAATTGCTGAACAGGTAGATTTACTGCTTGGTGTCACGCCCTCTGTGAACCTGGAATGGATACAGAAAATCCATCACGATTGTGATCGCAGTGGCTGCGGCGAGCAATTGGTCATAGAGACCATTCTGCATCGCATGCCGGATTACGTGGATTACATTGTTCCTCAATTTGCACGCACCCACATTAATGTACAACGCGTACCGCTGGTGGATACCTCACATCCATTCGTGGCGCGCGATGTCCCAGGGGCTGACGAAAGCATCGTCGTAATTCATTTACGCGATCCCCAGCATTTTGATTTTCCGAAACTACTGAAAAAAATAGACGGCGCGCAAATGACACGACGTAATACCATGCTGGTTCCCGGCGGGAAAATGACTCTGGCGATCGAAATGATCTGTACCCCGCTGATTGCCAAAATGATTGCAGCGCGGGATATGGTCGCCGGCTAAGGCGTCTGCTGGTCGGATGCCGTGATATACGTTTCGTAATGGTTGCGGAAGAGCGCTTCCAGATCGTCGATCACCGTCACCGCCGGCATGCCATGGATAACGTGACGAGTCATCTGGTTGGAGGTTTCATGCAGCAACTTATTACGCTCAAGCATGGGATATGTCGCCATCAGACGCTTGATGGCTTTGACCACTGATTCCTGTTCCGGACGCTCGATCGATACTGGCTGAACGAGTTCGGCAACCGCCGAAACTTCTTCGCGCGTCGCCAGAAAAGCAGCGAAATCCAGCAATGTCTCGCGTTGATTTTCGGTCAAACCACGAAACTGCTGCAGCAGTTTCTTTTCATTTTTAGTCACCTGTCTTCACCACATTGAGGCTGAACACCGGCATTTTCCGGTGCTCCGTCATCAAATCAAGTGCAGTAACCAACGCCAATGACACTTCGGCGGTATTCTTTTGAGTCTGCGTCCAAAGCTCACGTGCTTCTCCAAGCAAATCGCCAATGTTATCCGGTAGCGGGCGATTGTCTTCCATGATCATGTCTTCAATCATGCCGGGTTTGATCTCCGGACGGAACAGCATGGCGTAGGTCTGTTCATCCGGGTGAATAGCCAGCCAGTTACCCTCGTCATCCACCACGATAGGCTCAATCCCGGCAGGCAGGTCAGCACGGCCGTTGTACATAACCAGCATCTTTTTACCATCCACCGCATTCGCCAGCAGATCGTCGCATCCCGCTTCTGTCTTATGACAGGTGGTGAAATAAGCATTGAAGTAAGGTTCCTCATGCACAGTTCCGCCCTCGTATTGCACCACGACCAATGCGCCAAAACCAATGCCGACAATCGGTCGTTTCATGCGTTTGAACAAGCCGATCAAACGCATTTCGTCATCAACCCACGGACATGCCTCGTCGTCTGTCACCGGGTACGCGCCGCCCAGCAGCCATAGCGCATCGTGCTGGGTAGCGGTACCCGGCAAATCCGCACCCAGAAACGGGCGCTGATACTGAAAGCCGATATCGCGTGATTCGAGCTGTTTTTCGATCGGCCCGAGAAATTCAGAATAGGTGTGTTGTACAACCATGAATTGTTTCATCTTTAAACTACCCTATTGAGTTTATTTCCTGGATTTATCCACAACATTGATGAGGCAGGTATCCACAAAGTCCAGGAAAGACTGGAGTAACTTGGAGCGAAATTTCTCCTGTGCATAAACCAGTGTCAACTGTCGACGCAATGGCTTATCAAGTGGCACGGCAACCAGATCGCCGAGCTTGAGCTCTTTAATCACCGTGGAGCCCGATACTATCGCCACACCCAGCCCGGCCTCCACTGCACCTTTGATCGCCTCACGGCTACCCAATTCCATCACGATATTAAGATCTTCCGGCGGCATGCCATTGTCCCGAAAATACTGATCTATCACCTCGCGTGTCCCTGATCCAAGTTCCCGGCTGATGTATGGAATTTCAGCCAGTTGTTGTGGGGATATTTTAGTCAGTTTGGCGAATGCATGATCCGGATTGCAAATCAGCAACAATTCGTCCTCACAACAGGCTGCTGTCGTCAGGTTTGGATGATGTGAAGGCGCCTCGATCAATCCGACGTCAAGGCTATGGTCATTCACCCGATTTTCGATAGTTTCGGAATTGGCCACAGTTAGCCGGGCCTGCACTTGCGGAAACTTGGCTTTGAAATCGCCGAGAATACGGGGCAGCATGTATTCCGCTATTGTCGTAGACGCGCCAATCATCAATGGTCCGCTCATCTGGCCGGTCATTTCTGCCATGCGCGCTTCCATCTCGGCATTCAGGTCAAGAATTTTTTCGGCATAAAACATTGCCAGATCACCTGCTGGGGTCAATGCGATCTTGCCGTGGGTGCGCTCGAACAGGCGCGTGTTGAGATGTTCCTCGAATTGTTTGACCTGAAATGTCACCGCAGGCTGGGTCATGAATAGCAACTCGGCAGCTTTAGTGAAGCTAAGCTGCTTGGCGACAGTGTAGAATACTTGGATACGGCGATCTGCCATGGGTATGCCGACTTGAACAAGAATAATTCGTTATTCAATCACAATTTCTTTGATGAAGATAGACAGTTTTTATGAGTGAGGCATGGAAACACCTCGATCTGGAGGGTGAAGGTCTACAAAGCGCGAACCTGCGCCTGGTACAGTTAATGAAACGTAGACCCAAGGCGTACGCTTTACTCGCTTTGTTTCCGTTGGGTTTGCATCGATCTTATCTGGAAGAGGTTCGGGGAGCCTGGATTTACCGCATTGCCAGCATCGTTGCACTGATTACGTGGTGGTTTGGAGCAAACTGGGCCGCATTGCTCATTATCGTGCTTCTCGTAGGCTTTGCGGCTTACGATATCCGCTGGATTGAGGATCGCGTGGCCACCCTCAATAAAGCGCTGCGCATACAGATATATAAGAGCAAGCGCAGCACAGCGGCTCCCAAAGGATTTCGTGGCCGATACACAGACGACGATCTGGACGACTATCTCAAGGTCAAGGAACAGGAACGTGGCGGTCACGTTTTACCTGGCACAGATTCGGCCCTGAATAATCGCAGTCGCGCTCCTTCCTTTGCGGAGCAGGAAGCCATGCTCAAGGCGCTGGCGAAATCCAAACGCAACAATAAATCGCAGTGATATCCAAATTCATGCGTAGGGAAATATCGCCATACCTTAACCCAACGTCTCACTTCAACGTTATGTCTGCATGAAACTCGGCTTCTACATTATTCTCAGTGCGCAGTTCCTATCTGCACTAGCCGACAACGCGCTGCTATTTGCCGCCATTGCCTTGCTCCAGAACCTGAATGCGCCATCCTGGCATACCCCTGTGTTGCAAGAATTTTTTGTCGTTTCATATATCCTGCTGGCACCTTTTGTGGGTGCGTTCGCCGATGCGCTACCCAAAGGCCGCGTCATGTTCATCAGCAACAACATCAAGATGATTGGATGTTTTTCCATGCTGGCAGGTTTAAATCCCCTGTATGCCTACGGTATCGTCGGCTTTGGGGCCGCAGCTTATTCACCCGCCAAATACGGCATCCTTACCGAATATCTTCCACCTTCCAAACTGGTTGCCGCCAATGCCTGGATGGAGGGCGCCACCGTGCTTGCCATTGTGCTTGGCGCAATACTTGGCGGATTGATGCTCAACGCCAATATTGCTGGGCATATCCTTGCGCATCTGCCATTTTTGGGCGACCTCAGCGTGGCAAAACTCGCCATCGTATTGATTACGTTACTCTATATTTTTGCTGCGCTGGCCAATCTGTTCATCCCATGTATCGAAATGGACCATCGTCCTCCCAGGCGCAATCCATTATTTTTGCTGCATGATTTCTGGCACAGTTTCAAACTGCTCTGGCGCGACCCGCTTGGCCAAGTCACACTTGCCGTCACTACGCTGTTCTGGGGGGCGGGTGCCACCTTGCGTCTGGTCATCCTTACCTGGGCCGGTCTGGTACTCAAATACGACATGGAAAAAGCCACCCAACTCACCGCTGTTGTCGCTGTAGGTATCGCGATTGGGTCAATGCTGGCGGGACGCTATATCAAACTGCATGATTCAATCAAAGTACTGCCCGCAGGAATCGTAATGGGGGTAGTGGTTATCGGCATGATGTTTGTGAGCGGCCCATACATTGCAGCCGTGATGTTGATGTTGATTGGGGCACTGGGCGGCTTTTTCGTGGTACCGATGAATGCGCTACTACAGCATCGTGGCCATCTGCTCATGGGTGCAGGCCATTCCATCGCCGTGCAGAATTTCAACGAAAATCTTTCCATTCTCGTTCTGCTCGGTTTCTATGCGCTGATGGATCGCGCCGGCTGGCCGATGGACTGGATTATTGTTGCGTTTGGCAGCTTCATCAGCCTGTCGATGCTGGCGATCCAGATACGATTTCAACGCATTGGTGGTATTCAACACATTTAAACGTTGAGAATGGAGAGCAGGCCGGCAAAAGGGGCAATCCGCCGTATTACAACCCTGCTCCAGCTAGCCCGCCTGTTTCATAAAAAACTTCAGTTTCACATCTTCAGCTTCGATCAAGTCATTTTCCCTGAGTAAAAACGGCTGGGAGCCGATCGATTTTCCGTTGACTCGGGGATGTCTTCTCCCTTCCACATGAGTCACATAGTAGCCTTGCGGGCGGCGTGAAACCATAATCACCTGCACACCAGCCTGCCCGAAAGTTTTTAAAGGGCGGCTGATCAATATCTCCTCTCCCGATTGCGGTGCCTTCATGTCTTTCACGCCGCCCAACGGAAAATTGGTTTTTATTGAACGTGCGGAAAGTGTAGCCGTCGCCAATTGCGGCTTGCCAGGCATAGCATCCTTCCTGGGCAACGGTTCCACGTCCAGCGGCACTGACTTCATGATCATTGTTTTGTCAAAATCCATGTCCGATATTGCGCGCTGATTGACATATTTCACCTGATAGCCGCTCAGTTCGATCACATCGTTATTTTGCAAAATACGCCTGGTTATTTTTTCCCCATTGACCGATACGCCATTGGTGCTATCGGTATCCTCCAAAACATGATCATTACCACTGGAGAGGATGACAGCATGTAGATTGCTGACACCAGCACCTTCCAGCGCAATATCGTTGTCGGGTTTCCGGCCAATGACAAACCGCTCCTTATCGAGGAAATAATGTCCTACGATTGCGCCTTCGCAACTTACTATCAGTTTCGCCATATCGTTTTATCCTAAAGACTTCAGCCAGTTGGAAAGTTTGCTCATTAAGCTACGCTTTACCATCTCGCCATTCCTAACTTGGGTAATCAGTACAGAAACATTGTCATGTCCACCATTATCGTTCGCCATCTGTATCAATTGAGTCGCCGCGAGAGGCAGATTGCAGCGCAATTCAACCAAAGCCAGTTCAATATCGTCATCATCCACCATGTCATTCAATCCATCAGAACACAGCAAATAAATATCGTTTGCCTGCACATTATGTTCGCAGACATCCACCTGGATAGTTGCCTCGATGCCTAGCGCGCGCGACACCAAATTGCGATTATGTGACAGCTTGGCTTCTTCAGAGGAAATCAAGCCCTGTTCCATTTGATCCTGAAGCAGGGAATGATCGTGCGTCAACAATTCCAGCTGTCCCTGACGCAGGCGATAAAGACGGGAATCCCCTACATGGGCAATGGTTGCCAGGCCATGATGAAACAGCATAAGAACGATGGTTGTTCCCATCCCGTTATATTTGCTATCCGTTTGCGCAGTTTTATAAATCGCCAGATTGGTTTTTTCGATTGCCAATTTGACTGCCATCGATTCGCGGGATAATTTGGCCGACTGTATTGGCGACGGCGCCATGTCATTCAGCATGCGCTTAAGATAATCCGTCACCAGGCCGGTAGCAATCGAGCTCGCCACATCCCCGGCTTTGTATCCCCCCATACCGTCTGCCAACACCAGCAATCCGAGATCACCGTCTGTTGCGATACTGTCTTCATTGAATCTGCGTACCACACCCGAATCCGTGGCACTGGCGACATCCAGATGGAAAGGACTGCGCGCTGTCATGATTTTTATCATCTCCTGTTTTATTATTGGTATCGCATCAAAAAGGCTATTTTTTATGTGTTCATTCCAATATCGTATTCAGCGTTTCATTCTCTCATCGCCTTGGCAAGATAAGCAATACAGACTATGACTTACAGAGAATGTTCATCTTTCACTAAAGATATCCGCGCAAACGCCGTTCTTACCGGCATTGAAAAGTACCGGAAAAAACAATAAATATATTCTTCCTTATATTTATACTTGGTTTTCATCACTTATTTGTATTCCGACGCAGCATCCAATGACGGCTAACAAAATCATCAAAAAACTGGGTCGTTACGAAATTCTCTTCGAGCTTGGCCAAGGCGCCATGGGCGTTGTTTACAAGGCGATCGACCCGCTCATCGGCCGTACCGTTGCCATCAAGACCATCAATCTTGATCTATCCGGGAGTGACGAGGTAAATTTCGAAGAGCGTTTCTATCGGGAAGCCAAATCCGCAGGCAGCCTCAATCACCCTAACATCGTCACCATCCACGATATCGGCAAAGCGGATAACATCGTCTATATGGCAATGGAGTTTCTGGAAGGACCTTCATTAAAAGAAGTCCTGGATGTGCATACCGCGATGCCAGTGGAAAAAATCGTCAATATCGCCGCCCAGATTGCGCATGGCCTGGCATACGCACACAAGAATGGCGTCGTACACCGCGATATAAAACCTGCCAATATCGTACTGGTACGCGGCGGAATGGCCAAGATCACCGATTTCGGGATCGCTCAGATGGCCACCGGCTCCAGAACATTGGAGGGAACGGTATTGGGCTCGCCGAAATACATGGCGCCCGAACAGGTAAAGGGGCAGGTCGTCGATGGTCGTTCTGATTTATTTTCGCTGGCTGTCGTGCTCTATGAGATGCTGACAGGCGAATCCCCCTTCAGTAGCGATAACATCAACACCACCATGTACCGCATCGTAAATGAAGACCCTATCCCACCCAAAATACTTGCACCACGCATTCCCGAAGCGCTTAACCGGATTGTCATTAAAGCGCTGGCCAAAAATCCTGATGAGCGTTACCAAAGCGCAACAGAGCTGGCATATGATCTGAGCCACTACGAAATGCCCTCATCCGTATCAACAGCTACGCCACCCAATCAAACCCAAGCCGTAAAACCGCAAACCAGACAAAAAAACAACGTAGGTGACGCAACGGTGTTTCTGGGCCCGGCCTCCAATCGCCAGAACAATAATAAAGCAGCGCCCGGGAACACACCTGGCACACAAACTCACTCCCTGCGTGCCAAGGGTTTTTTGGGCTGGCAGAATAGAAGCCTCTTGATTGCAGTCATCATTGTTCTGCTACTGACTTTCACTGTTCTCTTGATGCGCAGCAAATCGTCGCGTCAAGGCAATATCACCGTACCCAAGCAAGCGATACTTGCATCTACGCCAGCCCCCGCGCCTATTCCAGGCATTGTCGAAGACAAGCCGATAACGGGCATACACGAGGAGGGTGCTTCATCGAATAACCAATTTTCAAAAACACAAGCATTGCCGCCCTTGCCAAAAGCATCACCAGCCAGGGAACCCATATCATCCCTGGCTCATAAATCACCTGGGCTGCAAGTGATGCCCCCGGAAACAGTGACAACGTCACCTGCTCCTACAGTAACAAGTGGTGATGCATCACTCAGTTTTGCCATCACACCATGGGGTGAAGTGTATGTGGACGGAAAAAAAATAGGCGCTGCACCGCCGCTCAAGGAACTGAAAATACCAGCAGGCAAGCACCTCATTGAAATCAGAAATATGGATTTTCACCCATATTCCAAGACAATCGATTTGCAAGCCGATTCAACCATGAAAATCAAGTACATTTTTAAATAGAGGTTTGCCGTGCCAATTCGATTACTATTCTTCTGCCTGATCGCCGCCATTCTTGCCAGCGCCTGCTCCTCAGCCCCCATTCGTGAAATCGGTTTGGACAGGCTGGCGCCGCGCAAGGCGGAACAGGCGCTTTCGACAGGACTTAAGGATTACGAAAACGGCCACTACCAGCTGGCAGCAAAAAATCTGCAAAGCGCCCTGGATAATGAGCTTACATTCAAGAAAGATCGCGTAACCGCGCACAAATATCTGGCGTTTGTATACTGTGTAACGGACAGAAAAAAACAATGCCGGGATCAGTTCAGGGACGCAATGGAAATCGATCCTGACTTTGAATTGAGCGCGTCAGAGGCAGGGCATCCTATTTGGGGACCCGTGTTCAGGGAAGTACGGGCAGAACAGGGGCTACAAAAAAGATAGTACCTGAAAAATTGGGGGTATCCGCGATTTTGTGTAAACGGGAAATCGTTTAAAGCTGCGGCATGCGCTCATCGAACATGATCGTGAACCGATTTAACGCGGCCTTCCAGTTCTGAATCGGCATTGTCCATTTCTTGC
>NZ_JBTSEG010000031.1:0-30572 GCF_054605375.1 Sulfuriferula sp.
GAAATTCACGCTTGCGCGTGCGCTTGAGACTGAGGTCTAGGTTCAGGGTGGTTTGTTTCATGGGCTCAATGTTGACACAATGGGTTCGGGTGCGGGGCGCGAAAGTGGGGGTTTTGCAGAGTTTCCTAAGGGGATTTTTCGTATTTCATAAATATGCCAAGAAGCTGTCATCTTGATCAGCTAGGCTCGCCCGATACAAAATCGGAAAACAAAACTCAAATACAGAGAGCGTTTCGGCATGATTGAAGAAATTACGCTCCAGGGAGAAGATCAAAAAAACTTGGCTTATATCGTTGAAACATCCTTGCGGGTGCAGCAGCGTAGCCATTTTTTTTCATGGGTTCAGGGACCGCTTCAAACACTGTTACCGCATGAAATACTGATCTGCGCCCTGCGGCACACGCCTGATAGTGATATGTATACTGAACGATTCAGTGCCACGCGCTATTTTCGCGATGAACATTTTCGAGCAGTATGCAAGCCGGTAGATGGTCTGCTGGCACATATGATTGACCGCTGGGATATAAGTGGCCAACCGTGCATGCTACCTGTTGTCGAAGCGCAACCGGGCATAACCAGCTGTGAATCACATTGGGCAGACCAGTTGCACACCCTGGAGTTACGCAATGTCGCTGCACATGGAGTGCGCGCGGCAGACGGTGGAGTCAAGGCGTTTTTCAGTTTTTCACGGGTATCGGCCCCGCTGGGTACTCAAATTGCCCACTCTCTAAGTATACTGACGCCCTGTATTTTCACCACTTTTTCCCGGATGCTTGCGGAAGAGCGGTATACAGGCAACGCTCTGTGCAATCCAGCCATCAACATGGTAAAACCACTCAGGCCGCGCGAAATAGAAATTCTGGAATGGGTCAGGGAAGGTAAAAGCAATAACGAAATCGCGCAGATTTTGGAGTTAAGTCCACACACGGTAAAAAATCATATTCAAAAGATCATGAGCAAGCTTAATGTGCGAACCCGTGTTCAGGCTGTGACGCGTGCAATCAGCCTTGGTATCATCCGGCACAACCAGCGCTGAAAACCAATCCGGCCTTGCCAGATCGACCAGCAATCAAATTCGGTAATGGTCTTCCCACCGGAAAACGATGGACCTGATACACGTCGAGTCAAGCGTGTGAAACGTAGATGATTTTACATGCCTTCTGTACACGTTATCCCCTTGGTCCTGCTACTATTTCCTTGTTGATCCTGAAACAGGGTATCTCGCTCAACCAATCTCCGAAAATGACGCTTTCATATGGAATTATATGAACCATATCGCGCATAGTGAGTCTTGACATGGGTAGGATCAAGGAGACTTTTTTATGAAACTCAATCTGGTTACCTTTGCACTTTCACTCAGTAGTCTGTTATCTGGCAACTCGCAGGCAGAATACCTGATTCCGGTTGATGACAATGATTATCAACAAGACTTGCATGTGGGTACGGTCTTACTCAACAACGCACCGATTATCGTGGATATTGGCAAGCTTGGTGGTGGCTTGCAATCAAGCGGGCCAGATTATTTTACTGCTGCGAGTTTCACCACGAATTCGGCTACAAAGGGAGACATTAGTCTCGATTTGTCCATTAACCACGAACTTCATGCCACGACCAAAAATAATTCATCAACCATCCTGTTTGATTTTAAAACGCTAGTGCATCTGGATGGATATATGGGCGATGGCGGAAAACTCAGTGTTTACGCATCTGCGCCGGTTAATTTCGGTGTCGGACTGCGTATCAATGCCGATCATGGGCAGGCATTAGGTGACCCGGTACGGATCAATGCATCTGCGTTGTATAACGCGTTTGACAACGGCGTGGTGATTGGTAAATCCGGCTACACGTTCATATCATTCTTTTTGAACAATAAACACGTCGGCACCTTCAGCGGGACAGTAGATGAAACCAGCTTCCTTGCCCACGTTGGTGATACCGTTCAACTGTTTGGAAGCGGTCAATCCAGAATTAGCGTCGCCGATGCAAGCTTTGCCCGTGGCGACAAGGTCACCGCATTTCAATCCAATTCCATGAAAGCCTCGTTTACGGTTACCCCCGTGTCAGAACCCGATACCCACATCATAAAACTTGCCGATCTTGGTCTGTCAGAAACCATTGCTAGTTGATGCAAAATAAGCAACCAAGAGGCCGTACCGTTGCCATGAAAGGCGGAAACGGCACGGTCTTTGAAGAGCACATTCAGTTTCGAATTCGAAGGTCAGTTAGTCGTCGAGATCCTCCCCACCTCGCAAGTCGCTAAGTGGGACTGCCTAAACGGCGCTTCAAAATTTGCGGCGGCGCATCGTGAAGCCGAGCAGACCCAGACCGGCGGTAATCAAAAAGGATTGATTGAGAATACTGGCGGGGTCAGAGCACTCAAATAGGTAGCGGAACCGATGTGGGCGTTGTCCAGCGTGGCGGAGGTGGCAAGGTTGACAAAAGCGGTGCTGTCGTCGCTCTTATAGCTGGTGCCCGCATAGGCTTCGTGGGTCATGCTCAGATGATGTTATTGGCGCCCGATGTAGCGGTAAGGGTGCGCCAGCTACCGGCTGCAAGGGAATCGGCGGTGTGGATATTCATGTCGTCGCCGATGTTGCCGACCTCGACGCCGGCGGCCACGCCGTCGAAGGAAACGGCGCCGACACGCGTGCCGGCTGCGTCGGAGGCGCCCAGCGTCCAGGCGGCTGCCGACGCCGTGCCGCTGGCGGCGATGAGGATATTGTTCATTTATGGCCGCTAAGTTTGTGGAAAGGGCTTACCTCGCTGCCGGGCAGGCGGCGACTTTGACGATGCGATCCCGGGCGCCGGGAACCACGGGGCTGTGCGCGGTGAAGTAATCCTGCATCGAGTCCAGATCGACTGCACCACCGAGCTGGCTGGTACCCAGTTTGAACACGGTGAAGTTATCGCCGCCGTCGGCCAGGAAGGAATTCATCGTCACCCGGTAACTGGCGGACTTATCGATGGCTACGCCATTCAGCTTGACACTGCCGTCACACACGAAATGTCCGCCTTTTTGCGCGGCGAAATTGGCTGCCGTGGTGTCGAAAGTGTGCTGATAGCCAAATCCGCCGGATACTTGCAGGATGCGCGGATAAGGCTGCGTGGCGCCCCATTGCTGCTCCAGCAGGTTATAGATCTGCAGGCCGGTGAGGGTTTTGGTCACCAGCGAGTTGCCGAACGGCTGCACAGTGAAAGCCTCGCCGTAGGTCACTACGCCATCGCCCTCACCGGCGGCGCTGGAGGGGTAGGTAAAGTCCGCACGTATGCCGCCCGGATTCATGAAGGCAATTACCGCACCGCCCAGCGCTGCTGGTGCAGTGGATTCCAGTTGAGCATCGGCGATCACATCGCCCAGCGCCGATTCACCGCCGGTATTCGGCGTACGCGTGATGGCGGCGCTGATGACGCCCAGGGCATGGTTGGCGATAGGCGCAGCAAGCGCGGCGTAGTTGCTTACCAGAGTGGTCAGGCTGGCCACGGGGGTTACCACGCCGGGGGTGCGATCAACAATCAGATTGCTGGCTTTCACGCCGATCACGTCGCGGGTGGACGTATTCAGCGTCAGGTCGATTTCGCTGACCAGCCGGCCATAGCTGCCGGCGCTGGTCACCGGGATGGCACGACCGGTGCTGTTGGGCAGGTCGCACAGATAGGCCTGATGCGTGTGGCCGCTGATGACCAGGTCCACCGCATTGTCCAGACGGCTGACAATGTTGACGATGGGGCCGGAAATGCCGGGGCAGTTGGTGTAATTGCCGGTGGGAACTCCACCTTCATGTATCAGCACCACGATGGCGTTGACACCTTGCGCCTTAAGCTGGGGCACGAGGGCGTTGACGGTGTCGGCCTCGTCCTTGAACTCCAGGGTGGAAATGCCGCTCGGGGTAACAATGCTGGGTGTGCCTTTCAGGGTCATACCGATAAAGGCTACCTTGTTGCCTTTAAAGTTCTTGATGCCGTAGGCGGGGAATAGGGTTTTGCCGTCGGCTTTTTCGACCACGTTGGCAGCCAGGAAATTGAATTTGGCGCCTTCGAAGGGGTAAGGCGTACCGACCTGGTTGCCTCTGCAGGAATGGCTATCGACAGGATGGCAGCCGCCATTCTGCATACGCAGCAGCTCGTCGCGGCCTTCGTCGAATTCATGGTTGCCCACGGCATTGAAGTCCAGACCCAGGATGTTCATGCCTTCGATGGTGGGCTCATCATGGAACAAGGCAGAAATCAGCGGCGAAGCACCGATCAGGTCGCCTGCTGAAACAGTAACGCTGTTGGGGGACTTGGCCCGGATGTTCTTGACGTAGGCGGCAAGGTAGTCGATGCCGCCGGAGGGCAGAAACTGATTGGACGTATTTTTATAGTTGCCTGGGCTTTGCAGGTTGCCGTGGAAATCGTTGAAAGCGGCGATGCTTACCAGCAAGGTGTTACCTACATCGGAACGCGCAGCGGCTTGCATCAGTCTGGAACGTTCCTGAGCCGTGATCAGTTTGCTCTGCAGCCAACTCTGACTTTGTCGCGACAGTGCGGCGACGAATTCACCGTGGTTACCCCAGTTGGCGCCCTCGGCGACGTTATCCACGACCAGATCGTTGAGGCAGGAATCGGCGACGGGTTTATTGACCACGCCGCTATCGATGGCACCCGCGAATACAGTGCCGCGTTCATCCACGCAGGCTGCGTGAACGCTGGCGTTAAAGGCTAACAGTAGCGCGATGGCCAAGGGTTTGACGGCGTAATGCATGAATTCCTCCTGAGTTTGATCTGGATTTTGGCAGACCGCATGGAACACAATCAGCGTGATGAATTGTCGCGAAGAGATATGACAGGTACTTGATGGCGTAGCTGCGTCTGAATGAGTTGTTCGGACTATGGTTTGGGTTTCAGCCAACTACAACCGGCATCGGCGGTCATCTGTACTGTAGGCCGGGATGAATCCCGGCCTACGCTTAATGGATAATCCGGGTTGAAACGGGCCCGGTATTTCCCTACTTCCTGGGGCTCAGATCAATGGCTTGGCGGGTTATGCCGGAAAGCCAATCTGCGGCAGCACGGCAGTCTTGAAGGTTGTGCCAGGGATAGACCCGGGTGGCGATGGGATGGCGCAGGTTTTCCAGCAGCGCGACCTGCAAGGCGGGATGCGCTTCCGGGTCTTCGTCCAGGCTCGCCAGCAATGAAGTCACATCCGGTTTGAGCAGCAAGGTAAGGCTGAAGTGAGTGCCGTCGGTAGCAGGATGCAGCTCCACGCGCGCTTCCAGCCCGGTGCCGAGCCGGTCGGGTTCGACCAGCGCTGCGATGCGCCGCGCCAGGCACGCGACCACCGGTTCTGCCTTGGTGGACGTAGCCACCAGGGCCAGCGGTGTGGCGGCTGAGGCGGCGTGGGATGATCCTTGCATAGCCAGGCACAACAGACCCAGCAAGCAGCTATGATTCAATGGCGCTTCCTCGCCATGAAACCAAGCAGTCCCAGACCGGCCAGTAGCATGGCATAGGTCTCTGATTCAGGGACTGGCGCGGGAGTGTAGATGAAGCCATAGTCTGGTACGACAACGACTGGTTGTGTGTCCACTGGTTGAGAAACGAAAACCACACTCGTCGCGTCGAAAACGCCGGGGGTGAGGGCGAATTCTGGATCGGATGACTCCACCGCGAAATTCAGCCCCAGGAAAACTCCTTCCGTGAAGGCCACTTCGGTGGCGGCAGCGGTGTTGGCTTGCGTGTAAGCGCTGTTGTGGAAGTTCGGGTTTAGTGTATCCACTTTCAGATATTCGCTATCCGTGCCAATCAGCTCGGTGTCGTTAAAACTGACCGGTATTCGACTACTCGACCAGCCCTGGGTAAAAGGTAACGATTGAGCAGTACTGTCGGCCCAGGTCACGGTTGAATAAGAAAACAGGCCAACGACGGCCAGAACGAGGGGCAGTGGTTTATAGCGATGCATGGGATGGCATCCTTCCGGCGGGTCTATGGATTAGGCAACATGCAAGACTCTACCGGCCCATTGTTGAAGGAGTTAAGACCATGCGGGCGCGAAACATAGGCCGTTCGGCCCACGCCCCAATCATCCGGATGAAAGACAAAGCGCATAAAGCGCCAACGAACCCGGTTTCGGCAAGCAGGCCGGCTATAAGGTTGAAGGCATCAATATCGTCGCCCCGCCCATGTTTGCGCTGCTGGATGTCGATGGCGGCGGCAATATCGTGGCGCCGGGATATGCCAGGAACGCCAAATCCGCCGGGCTTGACATCATTACCTGGACGCTGGAGCGCTCCGGCGTTTTGGCTGACGGCAACAACGGCTTTTACTATCAGACCATCGATTCCGCTATCAAGCGCGAGGGCGACACGATGGACACGAGAAAGTGCTGGATATGCTGGCCAAGGATGTCGGCATACTCGGCATCTTCAGCGACTGGCCGACGACCACCACTTAACTATGGCCGCTGCATCAACCCGAAGTCATTTGCGAAGCAGGCAGGCGCCGGATCGCGCACTTGCCTGCGCTCTGGTAAGTAAGCCCAAAGCGCCGAGACCGGCTGGAAAGCTTCGGCTCAGTGCTCGTGAGTTTCATGCCCGGGCGCTGCGGTCGCCTGTTTCAGCCAGGCCATGGAAGCGTTGGTCTCCATATCACCCAGATCGGCGAAGTCAACCAATTCGTACTCGGCGAGCTGCCCATCTGAGGTCGCCATCACCCCATCCTGTTGGGTCAGGAACGATTCGAGTTCGGTCGTCACCTGGCGATCCGGGTAAGTGTTGATGACCTTCGTGGCCAGTTGCAGATCCGGCACCCATATCACCTCTACCGTGCGTTGATCCATTTTTCCGCGATAGCGCTGCGCCTTGTGGCCGAGAACTTCTGCGTCACCTGCCGGGCTCAGTTTTTTCAGCTCTGCCGGAGAAATGATGCTGGCCAATCTGTCCCACGGGCGTTTGTGGTTGATGATGCGCAGATCGGTCGCATTGTATTCGATGCCGCGCTGGTGCGCCGGCTCGACATAGACAAAATTGAGCCGCCCCTTGCCATCGCGCCGCCATATCTCACCCACTGTACTGGAAGCGTCACGAATTTCCACCCGGTTTTCACTACGCCAGAAATACCAGCTGCTGCTCTGTGGCTTGTCGCAAGGAATCGCGCAGGCGGTGGTCACGTAACGCGCAGCCACCTCCTCGTATTTGGGAGCGGCACTGGCCAGGCTGGACTGGGCAAGCGTTGAAAAGGCAAACAACAATGCTGCCATGAACATGAAACGATGGCTCATAAAGATTCCTTCAAAATGAAAATGGAGAGACCAGATGGCCTCTCCAAAAAGTACGCTGATACGACAGGCCGATTACAAATCCAGCGCGTCTTTCATCACGTGGAAAATATAGTTCTGTTCCTGCACGCCGTGAAACAGGTGTGCTTTCGGACCGCGGGCGAAGATCGCCACGTCTTCGCCCGCGTGGGTTTCCGAAGACAGGGGCACCAGCGCTTCCTGGTGGAAGCCCTGATCGGTGGTGTCCACATGGGTCATGTCGGCCACGCGGCCAGTCTGGATGGGTTCGTTATACGAGGTGTCGCCGCCTACCGGCAACACATGGTAGCCGCGGCCATTGGCGTATGACAATGTGGTGTAAGGCATACCATCGCTGGCTTTGGCAAAATCGGTCTTGCCTGCCCCCACCACTTTGCCGAGGATCGGATTGCCGCGCTTGGGATAACCCGCAATGGTGAACACGTGGCTGTGGTCCGCGCTCACCACGATCAGCGTGTCTTCCGGGTCGGTCTTCTCCATGGCCTTCCTGACCGCGTCGGACATGGCGATGGTGTCGGTCAGCGCCCGGTAGGCGTTGCCGGCATGATGGGCATGGTCGATACGGCCGCCTTCCACCATCAGGAAGAAACCTTTTTTGTTCTTCTGAAGAATGTCGATGGCCTTGTCGGTCATTTCCGCAATGGAAGGCTCGCCGGCACCATCCATCTTCTCGCGGTCGGCTTCGTACTGCACGTGGGAGGGTTCAAATAATGCCAGCAGGCTCTTGGTATTGGCAGGATCAATCGCGTCGAACTGGGCCTTGTTCCAGACATATTTGCCGTTGAACTTGGTCTGCCATTCGCTGGTCAGGTCGCGCCCGTCCTTGCGGCGGCCCTTGACCGTGGGGTACTCCGGATCGAACTTGGTGTTGGGCATGAAATAGGTGCGCCCGCCGCCCATCAATACTTCCATGCCGTGGTTGGCGGCAAAGTTGTCTACCGCCTGGGCAGCGATATCCTTGGCGCTTGTCCCCGCGGGCAGCTTGCTGTCGGTCTCCCAGTCGCGTTCAGCGGTATGGGCGTAAGTCGCAGCAGGCGTGGCGTGCGTGACGCGGGCGGTGGTCACCACTCCGGTGGACATGCCGCGGGCTTTCGCCAGCTCCAGGATGGTGGTGAGTTTATGCGCCTGGATGACGGCGTTGTCTTTTTCCTGACGCGCGACGTCCTGGTCAATGCTCAACACCCCGTCGCTGGTTTTTACGCCGGTGACCATGGCGGTCATGGTGGGTGCGGAATCCGGTGTTTGCTGGTTGGCGGAATAAGTCTTGGACAGCGCCAGATAAGGCAGCTTTTCAAAGGCCAGCGAGTTTTTCTCGCCATCCTTGCCCTGCAATTGTCCTTCCAGGATGCGCGAGGCAGTCACCGTGGAAATGCCCATGCCGTCGCCTATGAACAGGATCACGTTCTTGGCGCGGTGCGCGTTGGGGTGAAGCTGCTTGGCTTCCCTGAGCGCTTTCTGGCCGGCCTTGTACCAGGTGGCAGCGCTTTCGACGCCGGCAGCACTCTCTTCCTCGACTTCGGCAGCAGCCAGCATGCTGTGCGCACACAGTGCGAACGCCGTGGCGGCCACGACGGGTTTCAATCCAAATTTCATTTTCATTTTCAGGCTCCCGGAAAAATGTTGGTTTTAAATCAGAATCTGCACTAGCGAATTACTCAACATGTTCAAGTCAGTTTTGCGGTGCCCGCTGCAGACTGGAAACAGACCCAAACCCTCTTCAACTGATTAAACAGTCATCAAAGATACCTGACAGATTTGTCAGGAATGTGAAATCGCAACACCTGGATATAGTCCGAACGGCTCTTTTGAAATGCCATAGTAAAAATAGTCGTGTGCCGGTGTAGGTCGGGTTTCAACCCGGCACGGCACAGGCCGCCATTCCGGCAAGCCTATTGCCGTATAGCCCGTTCTACCTATGACTGGCTGCCATTTCATCACTCAATCTTCACATATACCAAACGAATATGTCACCGGGCGTGTTCAGGATTCGTTTTCCGGATTCCATTGGACGTGCTCAAGGTTTGCCAGCTGTACGCTGCCGTTTTGCGCGGGGGACGTTCACCCCGTTTCATTAATCGACTTAACCATTTGAGGATAGCAATGATGTTGAAGCAGAGCCTGATCGCCTTATCTCTTTTAACTGCATTTTCCAGCGCCCATGGCGCGGACATCGAACAAATGCGCAAGCAACTGACCGAACACATGCCTGGCACGCATATCGGCGCCATCACCAAATCGCCTTATGCAGGCTTGTATGAAGTGATTGCCAACGGCATCAACGTGTTCTACACGGACGAGAACGCCGACATCGCCATTATCGGCAAGATGATCAACCTCAAGACCGGAAAAGATCTGGTGCAGGCGCGAAACCATGAACTGATGCATGTCGATTTTGCCTCGCTGCCACTGGATAAAGCCATCGTCAAAGTAAAGGGTAACGGCAGCCGCAAGCTTGCCGTATTCTCCGACCCGGATTGCCCGTTTTGTCACGAGCTGGAGCCGGAGTTGGACAAGGTGACCGATGTCACAATGTATATTTTTCTGTATCCGCTGGCTGAGCTACATCCAGATTCCGAACGCAAGGCCAACCTGGTGTGGTGTGCCGACAATCAGGTCAAGGCTTGGGACGATTTGATGCTGCATGGCAAGGAGCCTGCGGCCACGAAAAAAACCTGCGAAGCACCACTTAAAGCCATCAAGGCATTCGCCCAGAAAGCCTGGATTACCGGCACGCCCGCCCTGGTGTTCTCAGACGGCCAAATAGTTGCAGGCTCCGTCGATAGTGCCCAGATCGAGAATTATCTCGAAGAAAAAGCCAAGGCTGTTCCTCCGGCCAAGGCAAAATCGGCTACGGTGGAAACAATAAAAAAACAGATATAAATTGCATCGCCCCGGCAAAGGCGGGGCGCCTACTTTTGAATGGATGACACAATGATGCTGGCTCGACCAACTTCAGATAATAGCGCCGAGATCGAAAAAATCGTGGGCTTGTACCAAACCGGCGAACTGACGCGCGCAACCAGGCTTTGCCAACGCATTCTGACGGCGCAGCCGAATCATTCAGGGGTGCTGCACTTGTTCGGGGTAATCCGGCACAAGACCGGAGATTACGCACAGGCTGTTGACCTCATTGAACAAGCAGTCGTCCTCAATCCAGGCCTGGATAGCGGCTGGTGCAATCTGGGGTTGGCTCACAATGCATTGGGACAGCACGAACCGGCGATCGACTGCTATCAACGCGCGCTTTCGCTCAACCCGTTTTCCGTAGCGGCATGCCTTAATTTAGGTATGGCGCTCAGTGCTGTTGGCGAGGTGAATCAAGCCATATTTTTTTATGATCGCGCGCTTTATCTCAAGCCGGATCTGGCGCAAGCCCATTACAATCTGGGTAATGCGCTATGGTCTCTTGGACAATATTTCGAAGCGGAACTTGGTTATCGGCGCGCGTTATCGATCCAGCCTGATTTTCCCGAAGCCAGCTTGAATCTGGGCATTGCCCTGGCGGATCTCGGGCGGTTTTCCGAGGCCATCGCACTCTATCGGCGCACATTGCAACTTAGACCGGAATGGGCGGGAGCCTACTTCAAATTAGGTATGGCTTTGCTCAGTACGAAGCGATTGAATGAAGCAGCATTAAGCTTCCAGCGCGCCCTGGCGATCAATCCACAATATCCGGCAGCCTTGATCGCGCTTGCCGAGACTCAGTTGGCGGGCGGCCAAGCCTATGCCGCCATAACGACCTATCGTCAGGCACTCGAAATCGACCCCGACTCCGCTTCCGCGCATTTGAATCTGGGTAAGGCATTGCGTGATTTGCGGCAATACGACGAAGCTATTTTCGCGTTCCAGCGCGCGGCCGAACTCAAACCCGATTATGCTCAAGCCTACTATTACCTCAGCAAGCTGTTGCATCAGTCCGGCCAGCCGGAAGAGGCGGCAAACTCTTTTTCCCGTGCCACACAACAACTACCGGCATACGCTCATGCTTTGCTCGCAATCGATAGTAAAGGCGGAGATGACAATACGCAGGATGAGACCATGGCGCAGCTCGACCACGCCACTTCGCTCGGACTTGGTTTACCCGAATTTTTTTCCAATAAAGGCAATGCATTGATGGCGTTCGGCCAGATGGATGAAGCCGTCGCTAATTTCGACAGTGCGATTGCGTTACAACCTGATTCGACTCTGCTCAAGTACAACAAATCGCTGGCGCTGCTGTTGGGTGGAAAACTGGCGCAGGGCTGGCCCTTATATGAACACCGTCCGGCACGCAGCAATGTTGCGCCGGATGCATATGGCTGTCCATGCTGGGAGGGCGAAAGCCTGGCGGGCAAGCGCTTGCTGCTGGTCAAAGAGCAGGGCTGGGGCGATCAGATTCAGTTTCTGCGCTACGTCCCGCTGCTCGCAGCGCTGGGTGCAACAGTTGATATTCTGGTGGATGCGCCATTACGCAGGCTGGCAGAAAGCGTGCCCGGCGTCACTCGCGTGATTGATGCTTTGCCGGATGCGCCCGAGTATGATTTCTGGAGCTTGCTATTGAGCGTGCCATATCGTCTTGGCACGCGGCTGGACAACATTCCGCACAGCCTGCCCTATCTTGCGGCACCCAAGGATGCCATCGCTGCCTGGAGTGCGGACATTGACGACTTCGCCCGGGGACGGCGCCGCGTAGGCCTGGTGTGGGCGGGGCCCGATACCCATGTCAACAACCGCAACCGTTCCATTCCGCTCGAAATGTTTGCGCCACTCGCGCAAATCGACGGTATCTGCCTGGTCATATTGCAGCAGGACGCATCACCCGAAGCGCTTGCCCGGGTTTTCCACAATACCGAGGTGCTGCTGGCCGGCGAGCAGTGCAAGGATTTCTCCGATACGGCCGCCGCCATCATGAATCTGGATCTGGTCATCAGCGTCGATACCGCCGTCGCGCATCTTGCCGGCGCGCTGGGTTGTCAGGTATCCACACTGCTCCCATGCAACCGTGATTGGCGCTGGTTGCTCGAACGCGACGACAGCCCCTGGTATCCCGGCATGCGCCTGTACCGGCAGCAGGAATACAGGCAGTGGGAGGAGGTCATCGCGCGGCTGGTGCAGGATATTTCCGCCGGGCGCTGAGGCACGATGGAATCAACAACCGGTGCGCTCATGCACTGGATTCCGGCGCCAGCGCAAGTGCTGAGTTCGCTGTTAAACAAACATTGCTTTTACATGACGTGCCACGCTCCACGGGACTGCCTTGGCGCACGCGCAATTCGGTCCGGGCACCGCTTGTCCGGCCAGCGCAACGCATGCTGTAGTGATAGTCCGAACGGGCTATGTTTTGCCCGATGCGTCACGACATATCAGTAACAAACCGCGCCTATTCTGATCGTGCAAGCTAAGTAAGTGTGCATCCAATGTCACTTCAGCAATGCGCCAGTGCCACACCCGCCGCGAGGCGGGGCCGGAAAGCCGAGGGTCTTCCAACATCCAGGAAGATGGCCGGGTTGCCAACAGCCCAGTGCGTCACTCGAACTGGGCCGTCGCCGGCAGGGGAGGTGGTATCGCGGGCAGGGGGAAACGTCTCGGCGCAAGCAGGGGCCCGCACAGGATGGATGCCGAAAGGGGAGCGTACTCGGCCAGTCACTCTATTTAATTTTAGGAGATATTCAATATGAACATGAAATTCGCATTCACAGTCATCGCTGCCTCGCTCGCGCTGGCAAGCGCGGGCCAGGCCAGCGCTACCATCGCTGATCAGGGAACTCAAGGCACCCTCGGTGGTCCTGAAATGTTCCTGGCAGTGTGGGACTCGACCGCGCAAAAATCCTACATCCGCGATCTGGGCGTTAGCTTTAACGATTTTCTGCCTGCAGCCGGTCTTGGTATTACTTCCGGCCTTGCCAGCAAGCTGGACAAAACCACCCTGGGCAACGTCATTACCTCCACAGCCGCCCCGGTTGCCGGCAACTACGCTTTTGGCGCGAAACCCACTGTTGCGCTCGGCAGCGTGTTGACTTCAGGCTACAGCTTGAATTTCGCCGCCGATCCTACGCTGGTCAGTTATCTGGGTACGGCCGGCAGCCTGCCGAGCAGTCTGCAATGGATGGTCGGTTCGTATGATGCTACGTTAAACGGTACCGTCAATGGGCAGCGCGCAATGACCACTTCCAACGGTACTGTGGCGGTCAGCAACAGTGTGCTTGGTAATTTTGCGACCGGATCCGCGAGTTACATTACGGCAAACAACGGTTTAATGCCGGCTGGCAATGCTGCGAACGGTTCGGCGACCGCGGACAAGGCCACCGGCGGCTCTGCCTATTTCGACGCAGCGGGTGCGCCAATGGCGAGTTGGGGCAACAACGCGCCGTTCAGCAATCTGGCTGCGGTCGGTAGCAGTCAGAAGTTCTGGTATCTCGGCATCAGCAGTAACAATGGCTCTGATGCAGCCGGAGTGACGCCTTTCACCAATGCCAGCTGGAAACTGGATACCGCCGGCAACCTGGCCTACACCGTGGCTGCCGTGCCGGAGGCCGATACCTGGGCCATGCTGCTGGCCGGTCTGGGCATGATGGGTTTCATCGCACGTCGTCGCTTGCAGGGTTGAGCCGCAGAACGTCGCTGAGCTGGCCCCGCCTACTTTTGCACGCCGGGCGTCAGCTCACCAACTGTTGTTGTAAAACACATTTAAACGTAATTTTTTGAAAGGGAAAGACCATGTCCATGAAAAAACTCGCCGTCGCCTGTGCGCTGGCTTGCGGTACCCTCGCTGCCGGTGCAGCCCAGGCTTATGATGTCGACCTGTTCCTGTCCGGCGCTTCCGCCGTGCAATCCAACTTTGTTGCGCAGCTTCCCAACCTGATGGTGCCGGGCTATGTGACCGCTTGCGATAACGCCAGCTCCAACTGCGCCGGCTTCTTCGCCGTGAAAGGCCAGTTCAAGAGCGCCGCGCCGGTGCCCGCAGCCCTGCAGGGCAAGACCGTGCGCATTACCTACCGCACCCGTGGCGGCTCGGTATGGGGTGTGGATCCCGTTGCGACAGCCGCCAAGATCCAGTGGATGGATATGGACAGCACGGCAGCTGGTGCTTGTACGGCCGCCCCGGCCGGTTATACCTTTGGTGTGAATAAGCTTTGCTCTCCCACCGGCAATGACGACGGTACCGCCAACAGCTTTGGCCCGGCCCGTATTCCCGATCTCGGCGTATCCGATGTGGAACCGAAAATGTTCACCGGTATCAACCTGGAATACGATACTGCTGCGCATGCCTACCGCACCGCACTCAGCTCGACCGATCTGGGCGGTTTGACCAACTTCCCGGCGTTCCAGAATGCTTTCGCCATGCCGATGACCAATGTGATTCCCGCCAGCATGTTTGTGGATAAGGGCACTTTGCTGGGTCTGTTGAGCACCAGTACTTTGAAGCAGCACGACTGGAGTGGCGTGGCGAATGCACCGTTGGCTGCGATTAACCCCGGCGCCGGCGCCAGCAACGGCACCAACAAGCCGGTGGTGGTATGCCGCCGCGTGCAGGGTTCAGGTACCCAGGCCACGACCAATTACTTCGTCAATAATTTCGGCTGTTCCGGCGCGGCTTATACTGCACCTGCGCGCATGACTGACAGCGCAGGCTTCGACGCCACCGGTATTTATGTACAGAATACGGTGACTTCCACGGCCGCCAATCCGATCATCATCGACCCTACCTACGGCTATACCGTGGTTGAGAATCCGGGCTCCGGCGATGTGCGCTCCTGTCTGGCAGATGCGCAGTCCGGCACCAACTGGGCGTTCAAGGGTGACGACAACAACTACTATCAGGTTACCTTCAGCGGTGCCGCCACTGGCACGACCGTGCCTTACACCAACGGCGATACCAACATCAACGCACCGTTCGGTGCGGTGGGTGTGTTGTCCTACGACAGCGCAGGCAAGGAAAGCGGCTGGCACTTCCATGACCTGAACGGTGTGCTGACCGCCAATGCAGCGGCGATCGATGCGTCCGCTCGTCCGGCTACCAGCACCGCGAAATATGCGGTGGCAGCGATGATCGAGGGCCCGTGGGATTTCTTCTCGGAAGAGTCGATGCAGTATCGCAATGGCAGCAACGGCAAGCCAGCACTGGTGGACGTTGCCGCCGGGGCGCCGACCTATGCCGGCAGCCTCTCCATTGGTCCGGTGAAAACCCTGTCCGACACGATCATCAAGGTCGTGGGCGATCCCGCGTACATCAACACCAACCTGGGCATCGCGGCGTTGCCGACCAATTACGTGCCGACCGGCAACGTGACCACCAACAAAGTGGCCAAGGGCACCAAGTTTGGCGATACCTGCAAGCCGAAAGTCGACCAGTACAAACCGCAGTTCTGGAACTGATCTGCGCGTCTTGAACGGCGCGGTGCAATGCCGCGCCTGATGCGGGTTCGATCCACACCACCCCCGGTTGTTTCAGGGGGTGGTTTTTTTTGCCTGGCAGGTTGGTATCCGTGCTGACGCCCTGGGTCAATCGCCGCGCCTATAGTCCGAACGGGCTATAAAAACCGCCTAATGTGTCATTTCTGCGTCGTACAGGCTGTCTATGATGGATCGCGCCACAACGTTCCTAGCGCAGGTTGCGGCGGCATGAGCCAAACGGGCGATCAAACCTGCGTCGCCCCACCCTTAGGTTTTACCCCCATTCAGTATCCAATGGATCAGTACTATGCAATGCTTATTAAAAAGATGGCTGATCCTGGGTTTGACAGCATTGCCTTTGACGGCACTGGCTGATACCCAGCCGGCTGATGCCGTATCGAGCGCAGCCGTACCGGCACCCGTGGCTACTTTCCCGGTTCTCGAATACCAGGTTGAGGGCAATACGGTGTTGTCCAACCTCGCCATCGAAGAGGCCGTGTATCCGCATCTGGGCGAGAAAAAGTCTGTCGCTGACGTGGAGCAGGCGCGAAAGGGACTGGAAAAGGCCTATCACGACGCCGGTTATCTGACGGTGCTGGTGGATATCCCGGAGCAGGAGGTCAAGAGCGGCCTGGTGCGGCTCAAGGTTACCGAAGCGACGGTCGATCGCCTCAAAGTGAGCGGTTCGCGTTATTACTCGCTGGGCTGGATCAGGCAGCAGACACCCGCGCTGGCCGAAGGCAGCGTGCCGTATTTTCCCGATGTGCAGAAACAATTGACTGAGCTGGCGCGTACGCCAGACCGCAAGGTGGTCCCGGTGTTGCGCGCAGGCAGGGCGCCCGGAACGGTGGAAGTGGATTTGCAAGTCAAGGACCGACTGCCTTTGCACGGCTCGCTTGAGGTCAATAACCGCTATGGCGCGAACACGACGCCTGACCGGCTGGCCGGCTCGTTGCGCTATGACAATCTGTGGCAGCGCCAGCACAGTTTGTCTTTCAGCTATCAGGTCGCACCGGAAAAGCCGCAGGAATCCAACGTGCTGTCAGCAACCTATGTGGTTCCCGGTGTGGGCGGACAGGCCTATGCGCTGTATGCGGTGCGTTCCCGCTCCAATGTGTCGGCAGTGAGCGGTTTCACCTCGCTGGGCATGGGAAATTTCTATGGGATGCGCTGGATCATGCCGTTGCGCTCCCACGATGAGCACTACAACCATACGCTGAGCCTTGGCGTGGATTACAAGAATTCATTCGAAAGCGTGCTGGGCGGTGCCGACAGTGCCAACGCGATCAACACCTCGATTACTTACATGCCTTACATGCTCCAGTATGCGGGAACCCTGCGTGAGGGAAAGGCGCTCACCCAGTTCGACATTGCCGCGAATTTCCACTTGCGCGGTTCGCGCAACAACGATCAGGATTTTGCCAACAAACGCTACCTTGCCTCGGCAAATTACTTCTATTTGCGTGGCGACGTGCAGCATACCCAGCCGCTCGGGCAGTGGAGCGTGTATACCAAAATGGGCGGTCAGGTTGCCAGCGGTCCATTGATTTCGAACGAGCAATTTACTGCCGGCGGAGCGGACAGCGCGCGCGGCTATCTGGAAGCCGAGGCGTTGGGCGATGACGGGGTACAGGGCACACTGGAATTGCATACCCCGCCGCTGTTCAACCCGGCGACCTCCGGGCTGGGTCAGATCTACGCACTGGCGTTCATGGATGGCGCCTGGCTGTCGGTGAGGTCGCCGCTGCCTTCCCAGCAATCCGTATTCCTGCTGTCCAGCGCTGGCGTCGGGTTGCGCGTACAAGGCTTCAAGGGGTTCCAGTTCGGCCTGGATTGGGCGCGGCCGTTCAAGAGCCAGACTTATACCAAGGCAGGCTCGTCGCGCATCCATGCAAGGTTGCTGTATGAGTTTTAATCGCTACAGGCTGGCGCGTCCCGCCCAGGCCAGCATGCTGCTGCTTGCCTTGTGCAGCAGCTTGAACGTCGCCTATGCGCGTCCATACGTGCCAACAACGCCCTTGGCGCCGAACGCTTTGCCGCAGCCATGTCCGGCAGGTTGTGGCGGGCAGCCGTTCACGCCTACATCGCCTGTGCCTGGTATACCGCAGATTGTCTATCCTGCACCCAACGTATTGCAGGTAAACCAGACGGATCAGCGTCAAATTTTCAATTGGTCCAGCTTTAATATCGGTTCTCAAGCCAGCGTTAATTTTAACCAGCCCAGTGCAAGTGCGAGCGCGCTCAACCGTATCTACGACGCCAATCCCAGCCAGATAGCCGGCCAACTGAATGGCAATGGCCAGATTATTCTGTACAACTCGAACGGCATTCTTTTCCAGAATGGCGCGCAGGTGAATGTGGGGTCACTGGTTGCCTCCAGTCTTAATATTCAGGATGCGGATTTTCTCAATTCGGTCTTTTATCGAAGCCTGGATGGGAATAGCAATCCAGCATTCACGGGTACGGGCGGTTTTATTCAGGTGGATGCGGGTGCGAAACTTGCCACTGCGAATGGCGGGTCGATCTGGCTTTTTGCGCCGACGGTGACCAACAACGGGCTGATCCAGACCCAGGAAGGGCAAGTGATCCTTGCAGCAGGACACAGCGTATACCTGCAGGATTCCAACGACGCCGGCGTGCGTGGTTTCCTCGTTGAAGTAGATAACGGCGGTGCCGCCATGAATCTGGGCGATATCATTGCCACCCGCGGCAATGCCACGCTGGTGGGTCTCGCAGTGAATCAGATGGGGCGTATCTCGGCCACTACCAGCACCACCTTGAACGGCTCGATCCGGTTGCTGGCGCGTGATACGCGCATAAATAACGCTTTGCTGACAGCCAGCAACACCTCGGCCAACGGCCAGCTGGATGACAGCGGCAACTCGTTGCAAGGCGTCACGCTTGGCGCCGGCTCCGTGACCAGCGTGTTGCCTGAGCTGGGTACTGGTCAGACCATTGCCGATTCGCAGAATTTCATGCAATCCAAAATCGACATCCACGGGCGTACGATCCAGATGCTGGATAGCGCGCGGGTACAGGCACCCTACGGATTGATTAATTTAACCGCCACGAATAACCCGAGTGCGGTTGCCGGGGACTTCACCAGCAATTTAACGCAGGCGGTGCCGGGTGTGGGCGTGTATTTCGCACCGGGGAGCGTGGTGGACGCCAGCGGCACGCAGAATGTGTCGCTGGCGATGGAGAGCAATTCCATCGAGGTCAATCTACAGGGCGCGCAACTGGCGGATGCGCCACTGCAGCATAACGGGTTCCTGAAAGGCAAAACGCTTTGGGTGGATACGCGCACGGCCGGTAACGGGGTACTCCCGGTCGCGGATATTTCCGGTTATCTGGGTGATATCCAGCGCACCGTGGATGAGAAGACGACGAAGGGCGGCACGGTCACGGTAAATTCCCTGGGTGATATCGTGATGAGCCCGGGTTCCAGTATCAATGTGTCGGGTGGATCAGTGGATTATCGCAGCGGCTATGTTAAATCCGCGCAACTGCTATCCAACGGCCAAGCATACAATTTCGCTACGGCGCCCGCCAACCTGATTTACGACGGTGTGGCTGGTACTTACTCGGTGACCGATCCGAAGTGGGGCGTCACTCAGAGCTGGACTACGCCCGCGGCGCAAAAAGGCAGATACGAGCCCGGTTATGTTGAAGGCAAACCAGCCGGCCAGATCAAGCTGCAGGGTTTTGCCTACGCGCTCAACGGGCAATTGCTGGGGCAGGGTGGCCCGGCAGGTGCCCTGCAGCAAGCCAGCGCCAATTTACCAACCGCAGGAAATCTGCTGATCGGGAACGCGCTGGCACGTCAATTTACCCCGGCTATCGATTTCGCCACGGGCGCCACACCATTACCGGCCGGCTATCAATTTGGCGATCCGCTACCCAACCAGCTGACCATTTCAACCGACGCGCTGCGGCAGGGCGGCTTCGGTCAGTTGCTGGTTTACTCGGGCGGGAGGATACATCTGCCCAAGGATGTGAATCTGGCGTTGCCCGACAACGGGAGTTTGTCCCTGACCGGGTTGAATGTGGCAGTGGATGGAAATATCACGATACATGGCGGCACCGTCAGTCTCAACGCTAGCGAAGTGAATCAGGGACAAGTAGCAATGACCGGTATGAACCTTGGTGCCGGTGCGAAAATTGATGTTTCCGGGTTGTGGGTCAACGATTTGCCGAATATTGCCGGCACCAGTCCGAGCGGGCCGCTGGCGATCAATGGCGGTAAGGTCGCGCTTTCCTCCCAGCTCGGGCTGGATCTTCAAGCGGGGAGTGTGGTTGACGTGTCGGGTGGCGGCTGGCTGAACGCGTCCGGCAAGGTGCAGGCCGGAAACGCAGGCGGAATCACGCTAAAAGCCAATCAGGCAAAGCGTTTAGAGGCTATTAATGGCGCATTGCAGCTGGATGGAACGCTGCTCGGCAACGCCCTGGGTCAGGGTGGTGCGCTGACTATTTCAACGCCGAATGTGCGCATCGCAACAGGGCTGGTCAGTACGCCGGGTTCGTTTAACCTTGACCCCGGTTTTTTCAATCAGAATGGGTTTGAAACCTACAACATCGATGGCCAGCAGCAACTTGATGTACTGGCAGGGACCCTCATTGCACCCATTGCCCAGAGCCGGGTGCTTGATACAAGTTACAAGTTGCGTCCCACCGGTTCGAAGCTGGCCGATTTCAGCTACCTGCAGGCGCAGCCGATGGAATTGCGCCATCCCGTCAGCCTGACGCTGACCGCATTGGGCGGAGCCACACCGAATCAGGCTGGTTCGTTGCATATTGGTCAGGGTGCGGTGATTCGCACCGACCCGGGCAGCACCATCAAGTTGTCCGCGGCCCAGTTGCTCGACGTGAACGGCACGCTGGCAGCACCGGGCGGCAGCATCACGCTCACCCAGGCCGAGGGTTTGGGTCGCGGCACGGCGCTGAACTTTAGCGATCAGGCCGGTATCTGGCTCGGCAGCCAGGCGCGTCTTCTGGCATCGGGCTACGCTCGCATTCTGCCCGACAGCAAAGGCGCGCGGACCGGCAACGTGTTATCGGGCGGTAGTGTGAACATCGCTGCTTCCAATGGCTATGTCATGACGGATCCGGGTGCCTTGATCGATGTTTCCGGCAGCGCCGGCATCGTGGATCAACTGCCCGGAACCAGTGTTTATCTGGCACAACCAGCAACTATCGGCGGCGATGCCGGTTCGGTGGTGATCTCTGCCACTGAGGGCATGGTGTTGAATGCCCGTTTGCAAGGCGGCGTAGCGGTTTCCGGCGCTCGGGCGGGGCAGCTGAGCGTGTCGATGGATGACCAGTTCGGTATTACAGGGCGAGGATTGGCCAGCTATCCGAATCCAGCAGGGGCTCAGACGTTGGTCATTACGGAAAACAGCGCCAGCTTGCCAGCCAGTATCGGGGCAGGAACGCCGGTACCGAACAGCTATAACGGCAATGCGTATGTCGCGGCCGATCAGTTGCGCAGCAGCGGCTTCGGTGAAGTGACGCTTTCTGCAAAAGATAAAATCCTGTTCGCCAGTTCGCTCGATCTCAGCGGATTTGCACGCAGTCTGGCGCTGGATGCGCCGGCGTTTGAGGCGAACGGAACGTCTGAGGTGAAACTCGCTGCGCCCTATCTGACGCTGGAAAATACCAGGCAGGATGCCCAGGCATCAGGAAGTCCTGCTGCAGGTGCTGCGCGATTGACTGCCAGTGCAACTCAAAATCTGGATCTGATCGGCAACCTTAATCTGCGTGGCTTCAAAACGGCTAAATTCGAGAATACGCAGGGTGATATCCGCCTGATCGGTGTGGATGTTTCGGTACAAGCCAACGCGCCAACGCTGCCCACCGGACAGCTTGCCAGTAGTGTGGATGACTTGTCCTTCACTGCGCGACAGATTTATCCCGCCACGCTGACCGATTTTGCTTTGCGGATTCAGGATAATCCGATCGGGACAATCACGATCAACAGGGCTCAAGACGCTAACGGTGCACCGGTTTTCGATGTCCCGGTTTTTTCTGCCGGAGGAGCGTTAACAATCCAGGCGCCGAAAATCATTCAGGCAGGCGTGGTCAAGGCACCGTTGGGTGTCATCACACTGGATGCGGGTGACTTGAGCTTGGGCCCGCAAAGTATCACCAGCGTATCGCTCGAAAATCAGCTGGTTCCTTTCGGTTCAATTTATAACAGCACGTTCTGGCAATACGGTGTTGCTAAGGGGTACGAATACAGTGTTACGTTGCCGCCCAACAAACGTATTGCACTCAAAGGGACAAACGTACGTGTGGATGCGGGCGCTTCACTGAATCTGAGCGGCAGTGGCGACCTCTACGCATCAGAATTTGTAATTGGTCCGGGGGGGAGCCGTGACGTGCTTGCGGACCCGACAATGTTTGCCGTAATGCCTGCATTGGGTAATAACGTGGCACCTGTCGACGTTCAGTATGACAGGGGGACAACACTCAAACCCGGCGATAGCGTGTATCTCTCCGGTGGTGCCGGACTCAAGCCGGGAATGTACACCTTGTTGCCGGGCAAATATGCGCTTCTGCCGGGCGCGTTCGGGGTGCAACTGGTGGCTGGAAAACCGGTGATTCCGAATCAGGCGCTAACGCTTATTGACGGTTCGGCATTGAGTGCCGGTTACCGGCTTGTTGCGGGAACCGGAACGCACGAATCCGGTTGGTCGGCCTATGTCGTGATGCCGCAAACGGTGGTACGAAATCTGGCTCAATACCAGGATTACAGTGCCAATAACTTTTTCGGTCAAACCTCAACAAGCCAACCGGTTGCCCCACCCCTGCCGCAGGACGCCGGTCAGCTGGTGCTGGCCGCTACGCAGGGCTTGAGTATTGCGCCCGGCACAGTCGACATGGCGGTGAATGGAACAGGTCGTGGTGGTTTGGTGGATGTGGTAGCGCCAAAGATTGCGGTGGTCGATACCACCGGGAATTTTGCGGGCTACCTGGAGTTGACGTCCGACTCGCTGTCGAGTCTGGGTAATGCAAGTGTACTTCTGGGCGGAACGCGAACGGCCACGGCGGATGGTACGTCGATCCAGGTCGAAGCGAGCGATGTGGTGGTGGCGAATAATGCCGCAGCACCGCTGCGTGTTTCCGATCTGATATTGGCAGCGCAGGATCATGTTTCGATTGCGGACGGTAGCGTGATTACCGCCACCGGCGACGCAGGCAACAATCAATCCGTGCTGCATGTGAGCGGCCCCGGCGCACTGTTACGCGTGACGAATGGCACGCAGGCACACGTGGAGCGCACCGCGACAGGTTCCGGAAATGGGCTGCTGACAGTGGGTGCAAATACTCAGCTTGCTGGCAATTCTCTGCTGTTCGATGCAACCGGCGACACGACAATATCGGCGTCGGCCAGGATGTCAGCGCAAGCGGTAAGTCTGGCTTCCTCCAAAATAGCGCTGGGTAGCTCGCCTGCTGGCATTAGCGGGCTTGATCTGACCGCAACCCTGTTGCAGCAGGTGGCGGGTGCGTCGGATCTGATCCTGCATAGCTATAGCACGCTCGATATATACCAGAATGCAGGTTTCGATCTGACTCGGCACGTCGATAAGCAAGGCAATCCTCTGGTTTCCTCTTTGACGCTGGATGCGGGCGCCATTGTCAGCCATCTCGCCCCAGGCCAGAACGAGGAATTCACCGCGCATCAGATCACCTTGCGCAACAGCGGTGCTGCGGTGTCGTCAAGCGGCGGCAATGCAGGTGAATTAACCTTGACTGCGCAGGCGCTTGTTCTGCCTGTGGGTGGGGCGGTGACACAAGGCACCGGTACCCTGGCGCTGCAGGATGGCACACAATCGATTGCCGGGTTTAGCCAGGTCAACTTGAATGCAGGCACGCAAATTGTGGCAAGCGGTAGTAATGCGTCGCTAAACACCGATATTGCGGCGCTAAACACCGTTAAAAATGCGGAGCTAAACACCGGTAATGCGGCGTTGACGCTGGAGAGTCCACGCGTGACAGCATCGGATAAAGCCAATTTCAGCATCAATGCTGGTACTGGCGCGGTGAAAATCATCCAGCCCGTGGCTGCGGCCGCGTTACCGGACACATCAAGCCTGGGTGCCAAGCTGGGGATCAAGGGCGGATCGATCTCACAATCGGGAAGCATTGTACTGCGCGGCGGTGACCTGATGCTGAACGCGACCCAGGGCGATGTGGTGCTTGGAAGCGGCGTCGCCGCTGATCCCCAGTCGCGAACCGATGTGAGCGGCTGGGCCGAGCATTTCGCCGATCAAACGCGCTATTACCCCGGCGGTAAAGTCACCCTGCAGGCTGACCAGGGTAATGTGTATGTGAAAACCGGGGCCACGGTGGATGTCAGCGGCGCGAGCGACAGCAACGGTTCCGGTGATGCGGGTACGCTCAACGTGAGCGCCAGCAAGGGGATAGCCGAGTTTGCCGAGGGCAGCATTTCAGGCAACGCAACAGGAACCGCGACGAGCGGCAGCTTCAATCTCGACGTTGGCGCGCTCAATCTCGACGCGGCTGGCAATAATCGCTTTGTCGCGCTTAACCGCGCCCTGGAGACCGGCGGCTTCCATCAATCCCGAACGCTGCGCGTGCGCACTGGTGATGTGACCATTCCGCTGATGCAACAACAGGACGCGAATGGAAACGCGGTCAACCTGCCGGTGCGCGCCAGAAACTTTAGCCTGACAACGGACGCTGGCAGCATTAGCGTGGCAGGGCAGGTGGATGCTTCTGGTGCCCAGGGCGGGCACATCGCGTTGAATGCGCAACAGGATATTACTGTCCTGCCGGATGCCAAACTTGACACAAGTGCGACGGATTCTGCCGGCGTCGGCGGAACCATCAATCTGTTATCCAGCAATGGCTGGATAGATGTGAAACCGGGGTCAAGTTTGATTGCGGCAGGCGCAGCCGGCAACGGTAGAGTACTGCTGCGCGCAAAGCGCAATGCCGACAATAGCGACGTCCAGATTCATGCACTCGGCGATACCTCGACTTTCAGCAATGTAAATAGTGTGGTTCTGGAGGCTTATCAGAAGTATTCGTCACCGGGTACGATTGCTGCGGCGGACTTTGGACCAACGAGCACCTGGTACACCGATGCGGTGAGTTTCATGGCCAACACGGCGGCGATTAAACAACGCCTTGGTGTCGCGGGGGATAGCCGCATACAACTTGCTCCGGGTATCCAGGTTCAATCCGGCGGCGATATGACGCTAAGCGGCGACGTTTCGCTCGCAGCCTGGCACTATGATCCGGTAAGCGGTGCCCCGACAACATCGACTAACGGAACGAATACGGCAGGCGTACTCACTTTGCTTGCGGGCGGCAATCTCAACCTGAACGGCAGCCTGAGCGATGGCTTTAGCACGTCAACAACAAGCGGGGTCCAGTATCGCGGCGTCAATAGCTGGTCCTATCGGCTGGTTGCCGGCGCAGATACCACGAGCCCGGATCTCAACGCAGTACAACCAGATATCAGCAAGGTTGATTCCACTAGCGGAAATGTCACGCTGGCAGCGGACAAACTGGTGCGCACAGGTACCGGATTTATCGATATCTCGGCAGCGCATAATTTGATACTGGCGGCTCCAACCTCCGTGATTTACACCGCTGGGTATGATACGGCGCTGGATCCATATTATCCGAAATTTGCCAAAGGTTATGCCGCGCCATGGAAAACTGCGAATTTTCCGACGGGAGGAGGCGATATTACGATTCAGGCCGGGCGAGATATTGTCGCTGCGCCTGAGACTCAGTTGTTTAACCAGTGGCTGACTCGTGTCGGCGAGCTTAACGCCGATGGCACCATCAAAAATAATTCGCGCACGACATGGTGGACCAATTTCTCGCTTTTCCAGCAAGGCGTCGGCGCTCTGGGCGGCGGCAATGTGGTGGTCACAGCGGGGAATGACATTAACAATCTGGGTGTGGTAATACCGACCAATGGTCGTCTGGACGGCGCGGCCAATACAATTCCCTCAGCAGCCAATCTGGTGGTGCAGGGTGGCGGCAATCTCCTCATTACGGCGGGTCACGATATTAACTCGGGCCTGTTTTACGTGGCGCGCGGTATTGGCACCGTGCGCGCCGGAGGCAGTCTTGGATCCAATCCTACGGCTGCTCCCAAGGATAGCGGAAAATTTTATACCATCCTCGGGCTAGGAGATGGCAGCTTCAATGTCACTTCGAACGGCGACTTGAATATTCAAACAGTCGTCAACCCAACCGTGCTGCCTACTACTTTTCCCGGTACCGCATCGGTATTCAACACTTACGGTGCTGATAGCGCAGTGAATCTACGTTCTTTAAACGGCAATGTGGTTTTCGGCACGAATACTGCTGCACAGTTCCTACCAGTTTTCGCCGAGTTTGATAGTTTTACCAAGAACAGCATCTTCCAGTTTTATCCAGCGCGTCTGGAAGCGGTCGCTTTGCAAGGGGATATTCAGGTGAACCCTGGCGGCAATATCGTATTGATGCCATCCGCTTCAGGAAAACTCGCTTTGCTCGCCGCAAATTCGATTTCATTGTCGGGCGGGATTCAGGTGTCGGGCGATAACCCGAATCTGTTGCCAACGCCTTTGAACCCGGCCGCCGACGTCGGAGCTGGAACCGGATTAGATGCGGTCGCTGCGGCAATAGCAATGCCGAATTCACTCTTTTTACCTGATACACCCGTGCACCAGGGTAGCGATGCGTCGTCCATGTCTTATCTTGTGGCACGTGCTGGGGATATCGAGGGTATTGGCTCGGGAACCCAGTATTCGGTGATTCTATCCACTCCGGCATGGATAGAAGCCGGACGCGACATCAAGGATCTCGGTTTGCAGGTAGAGAACCATGATGCGAATACGGTAAGTACGGTGCGTGCAGGGCGTGACATCATAAATTCGCAGGTTGTGAATCCTCAGAACGGGAAAGTGTATTCCAGCGAGCCGACAATATCCGTCAGCGGCCCCGGCAGTCTCGAAGTGCTGGCCGGGCGCAATATCGATCTCGGCGCTTCAAAGGGCATCGTCAGCCGCGGTAATCTGGATATCACCAATTTGCCTGCAAATGGCGCGGATCTGTATGTGCTGGCCGGACTCGGCCAGACTGCCGATGGGCGTGTGCGCCAGCCGGATTACCAGGCTTTCGCCAGCAGCTATTTCGATGGCTCGCCCTCTGGCCAGCAGGCGCTGCAGGATTTTTTCGCCAACGTCGAGCGTCAGTTGCGGTTGAACCAGTCGCTGACTGAAGCGGATGTTCAGCAGCAACTCGCTGCATACCACAACCAATTTGACACGATGGCGCTGTCTGAAAAAGTATTGCCGGTGTTTTTCAGCGAACTCCGGCAAGGTGGAAGACAAGGTCAGGCGGGTAATTATCAACGTGGTTACCAGGCAATCGCCACCCTGTTTCCCGGAGGCTATCAGGGCGATATCAATCTGTTCAACAGCCAGATCAAAACCGAATCCGGTGGGGCGATTAACCTGCTTGCTCCAGGCGGTATGGTTAACGTGGGCCAGGCCAATCCGGCAAATACCAAGAGTGCATCGGATCAAGGTATTTTCACGCAGAGCGGTGGCGTGATCCGCTCCTTCTCCAACGGCGATTTTCTGGTGAATCAGTCACGTGTGTTCACGCTGCAAGGCGACGACATATTGCTGTGGTCCACTCTGGGCAATATCGATGCAGGCAAGGGTTCCAAAACGGCGGCTGCGACGCCGCCGCCGCGTTTGATTTTCAGAAAGGGCGTACAGGTGCTGGATACGACGAGTGCTGTGTCGGGTAGCGGCATTGGCCAGTTGTTGACCAAGCCGGTCTATAAGCCGGGAATTGTGGATCTGATTGCACCGAAGGGTGCCGTGAATGCCGGCGACGCAGGTATAAAAGTCGCCGGTGATCTGTTTATTTCCGCTCAGAGCGTGATAGGCGCCAACAACATTCAGGTTAGCGGCATATCGGTTGGCGTGCCGGTCGCACCGAGCACTTCGCTTGCCGGCTTGACCGGAACCGGACTGTCGGATGCAAGCCGTGCAGCCGACAATACGGCCAAGACACTCGGTTCCAGCAATACGAGCGAAGACACGCTGAATAACATCAAGAAAGCATTGTCTGGTTTGCAAACGTCGTTTATCAGTGTGGATCTGATGGGGTTTGGGCCAACCGGCCAATCCAGCGGACTAACTGAAGAAGAAAAGAAGCGCCAGCAGCGCTGAATACATCGTTCAACTTCACTCCTGTGTAACACGCACATGAAATACTATTTTCAATTTTGAGAGCACCGGTAATGAAAAAAATATTGCTCACCCTGATCCTGGTTTTGATGATGCCGCAACTAGCCAATGCCTGGTGGAATGGCGAATGGTCTGACCGGCAAAAAATAACGCTGGATACCACCGCATCCGGTCTGCCTTTGAAACAGGAGGTCGATTTACCGCTGATGCTGGTTCGCTTGCACACGGGTAATTTCGATTTTGATACAGCCAGGATTGACGGTGGCGATTTACGTTTTCTGGCCGAGGATGACAAAACACCGCTGAAATACCACATCGAGAAATTCGATAGCGCAGCGCAGATCGCGCTGGTGTGGGTACAAGTTCCCAAGCTTCAGCCAGGTTCCAGGGAAAGTCATATCTGGCTGTATTACGGCAACGATAATGCCAATGCGGGCGATGACCCGAAAGGCAGTTTCGATGTAAACCAGATTGACGTATTGCACTTTGCCGAGGCGCAAGGTGCACCCAAGGATGCAACGGCTTACGGCAACAATGTAACGCAGTTTGACGGCAGCCATATTCCGGGCGGCATGATTGGAGGTGCCGTATCGTTCGATGGCAAGCAGTCATTGCTGATTCCCGCTTCGCCTTCAATGAAAATCAGCGCAGCGACTGGCGCGACGATTTCATTCTGGATGAAACCGGGGGCTGCGCAAACAGCACCGGTGGTGACGTTGCATGATGGCAAGACGGCAATCACGGTCGGCATCGACGGCAGCCAGGCGTACGCCAGGGTCGAAGGGGGCACCCAGCCGGGCGAAACCGCGCGGGCTGGTAATCTTGTCGCGGGAACCTGGCACCATGTGGCGGTCACCGTGGGCAAGCAGCTGATCCTCTACGTTGATGGGCAGCCGGTCGCGAATGCGCCGGCGGCAAGCCCGGATATGCAGGGCGAAGTCACGGTGGGAGGCGGATTCCAGGGGGACTTGGACGAGCTTGAACTTTCCAATGTGGCACGCTCTGCCGACAGTATTTACCTGGCAGCCTTGAGCCAGGGGGCCGGAGCGAAGCTATTGACATTGGGTGCGGATGAATCGCATAGCGAAGGCAGCACGTCCTACTTTGGCGTGATCCTGCAAAGCGTGACGCTGGATGGCTGGGTGGTGATCGGGATCTTGATGGTAATGGCGGTGATCAGCTGGATGGTGATGGCGATGAAGGCGCTGGTCATCAATCAGACTGACAAAAACAACAAGAAATTTCTGGAAGCTTTCCATCAACTCAAGATGGACGAAACTGCCCGGCTCGACGCTGACGACAGCGCCGACGACGTCGATATCAAGGATTCGGCCCTGATGCTGGCGCTGTTCGGCAAACACGATCATTACCAGCATTCCTCGCTCTACCAGCTCTACCATGCTGGCGTAAGGGAAGTGAAGCACCGTTTTGCCGTGGCGAACGGCAACAAGACGCTCTCGCCACAGGCGATCAGCGCCATCAAGGCCACACTCGACGGCACCCTGGTGCGCGAGAACCAGAAGCTCAACAAGCTGATGGTGTTGCTGACAATCGCTATTTCCGGCGGGCCGTTTCTTGGACTGCTGGGTACCGTGGTGGGGGTGATGATTACCTTCGCTGCCATTGCCGCGACCGGTGATGTGAATGTGGCAGCGATTGCTCCGGGTATCGCTGCGGCGCTGGTGGCAACTGTCGCCGGCCTCGTGGTCGCGATCCCGGCGCTGTTCGGTTACAACTATCTGGGTAGCCGCATCAAGAATATTTCGGCAGATATGCATATTTTTGTGGACGAGTTGATCGGCCGCTTTGCCGAAGCGTACGTCTAATTAGGAGCTGACCATTATGGATTTGCGCGAAGACAACGAACCGTATGACGATATCAACATTACACCGATGCTGGATTTGGCGTATGTGCTGCTGGTGATTTTTATCATCATGACGACCGCCACGGTGCAAGGGATCAAGGTCAATTTACCCAAGGCGAGCGCCACGCCGAGCTTGGCGAAGCCTAAAACCAAGGCCGTCACCATCGATGCCAATGGACAAATTTATCTGGATACCTATCCAGTGACGATGGTGGAATTGGAATCGCGTTTGCGGTCGTTCAAAGCAATCACGCCGGATTTACCGGTGGTGATCAAGGGCGATTCAAAGATTCAGTATGAGAAGGTGATCGAGGTGATGGATTTATGCGGGCGGCTGGATATCACCCAGCTCGGGCTGGTGACGCAGAAGCTGGTCAAGTGACGCAGAGGCGGGCGCGATGAGCAAGCTTAAATCACGGCTGCCGGCCCTGATCGGCGTGGGTTTGATATTGCTGTTCATCGCCGGGCTGATCTACATGATCAAGGGGTTCCTCGACGGGGCTGAGAAACCGTCGAAGCACAAAGTGCAGCAGATTTCGCTGATCAAGCCGCCGCCGCCCAAACCGCCGGAGGAAAAACCGCCGGAGCCGCCGAAGATAGAGGAAAAGCAGAAGATCGTGGAAGCGCCACCCGAGCCGGCGCCCGACAATAAACCGCCGCCTGATCAGCCGCCTCCGGGTGAAAAACTCGGACTGGATGCAGATGCGAGCGCAGGCAGCGATGGATTTGGATTAGGTTCGAACAAGGGCGGACGCGACATCACGCTGGGCGGCGGAGGTGGCAGCCGTGCGCGCTGGTATGCCGGTTTGCTTG
>NZ_JBTSEG010000032.1:0-29503 GCF_054605375.1 Sulfuriferula sp.
GTTTGTAGTTTCGCAGTCCTTCACCTTCTTGCACAACTGTGGCAGCGCAATATGAATCAGATGATGAGGAAAGAGCCATGAACTAAAAAACACAATGTCACTTGTAAATCTGGGGAAGCCCTTGTAGCAAGTTGAGGGCGACCGTCTCGGCGCCGCGGTCGGAGACGCGGTTAAGAATGGTGAGAATATTTGCAGCCGTCACGGACCGAATCGGCAGGCGCCCGATGTGCGGATAGACATCGTTATCCATGAAACGCTCAACCTGCCCCAGGTAGTAAGGCGACCATTTCGCACGCTGTTTCTCGACCCACTCCTGGGTGATGGCCTTGAAGGTGTTGGCATTTCCAACGATGTTGCGCGCACGCTCAGTCTGGCGCATGTGGGAAGGGTGCTGGCCATCCTTCACTAGCTCGCGCGCATCGTCGCGGGCCTTGCGAGCGTCCGACAGGCCCACGGTGGGATACTCGCCTATGGCAAAGAGGTTCTCTCTGCCGGCGATCTTGTAGCGGTAGCGCCAGAACTTTGAGCCATTTGGTTTGACCTCCAGGTAGAGGCCGTGGCTATCAGCGAGCTTCAGCGGCTTATCGGCTGCCTTGGCTTGTCTGATTTTGACGTCGGTTAAGGGCATGACAACCTCTCATGTTCAATACTGTTCTCTTGCGCGATCTGGTATCCAATCCCATTAAACTTCTTGTGATGGCCTATTGCGTGATCGCTAGGTTCCGGACGAATTCAGTCTCAACGAAACGGTAAATCGCACAGCAAATATCGGTTGAATTCGGGATTCAACATCAACCGCAACGGCTCTGGCTGCGCGCGGCTGGTAGTGGCAGGCATCGTAATTACAATCAGCGGGTATCGTAATTATACTCAAACGATACCCGCTTTGATACCCGCTTTTTTCTGGGATGAGAAGAAAACCCGTGGGACGGCGTTAGACAAAAATTATTGTTATTACAGTGTTTTTATAGAAAACCCGAGACGCTATGAAGTGTTGAAAAACGAACATGCCGCTTATCGATCATCAGCAACATATTTGCACCATATTATTGATTTTCAACATATTTATCTTGAATAATGTCGATTGATACCCGCTATTTTTACACACAGCAAGTTTGCCGGTGCGTACGGCACCAGAGAAAATGCAGAGCTAAGCGGCGCGGTGCTTTTTGCTGCGACCGCTTGAGCGTAGTCATATCGGATCTACGATAACGGATGAAAAAGAAAAATCAAAATTCTTAAACGCCTCAACAATCTTGAATCGACCGTTTTTAGCCTCAAGGGCTTTTGCCTCTTGAATAACGTGATGAGATAGAGCCGGCCATTAATTCCGGTTTCCCTGCAACAGCGTTTATTTGGAAGACCACATGACCATATTTGCTTTCAACCGTTTTTCTGTCATTGTCATGACCTTCAAATACCTGCGGATGAAACCAACTATTTGCGAGCATAGTAACGATGAAATCAAATGAGTATACATAATCCCCGCCCTCTTTCTCTAGGGCTTTAACTTGCTTAATTCTGCTTCAGAAGTTTTTCCGACTTGAATTTTCCGCCCTGCTCAAGAAAAAGCAATTTAATTCCAATTCCAATCAATTTTTGATTTTCAGAATTTGGATTTTCTCATACTGCATTTGTCCTATATCTTGATTTTTGAAGCTCTACAATGATTTTGTCATCTTGGCTTAAGCCAAGCGCCTGACAGGTGAATCTTCGTAGTAATGCATATTCAGCATAGTTTGATATTACCTTTTGTCCGCACTACGTGAGCAAGAAAAACACGAAAAACGCAGCGCCATATCGCCTAGTAGATAGTATCGTCACGAGATAGTCAGCCAAAGGGCAAGACAGCGAATTTGTACGGCAGCAACGAAGGATGACAAGTTTTTCGCATGGCGGGTGGCGATCCCCCGCAACCGCTTGAGATGCAAGAACGCATTCCCGACCAGGTGGCGTAGCTTGTAGAGATGCTTATCGTACTCTCCGGGCTGTTTACGGTTTTTGCGCGGCGGAATAACCGCTTTTGCTCCTTGTTCCTCGACTTTCGCCACGATCGCATCGCTGTCGTAGCCTTTGCCGGCAAGCAGGTGCGCCATCTGAAATCCCTCAATCAATTTGTCAGCCTCAGCACAATCTGCTCGGGTACCTTCTGTAATAACCGCTCTGAGCGGCATACCATGCGCATCCACGGCCAGATGTATCTTTGTGTTGAGCCCCCTTTTGTGCGGCTCATGCCTTGATTGCCTCCGCGCGCGCCAGCGGCATGGGGGTGAACCTTGCAATGGCTGGCATCGATCATGAGCCATTCGTAATCCGGCTCGACAATGAGCTTTTCCAGCAACGGCTCCCAAATGCCTTGATCGCGCCAACGGCAAAAGCGTCGATGGATGTTTTTCCATCCGCCATACGAAGCAGGCAGGTCTCGCCACGGCGCACCCGTGCGAAGAATCCAGAACACCGCATTGATAAATCGGCGGTTATCTTGTGGCCACTCCGCCCCAAACACCTGCGCGCCCAGGTAAATGCGGTTCGAGCAAGGCCCAGTGTTTGTCCGTAATGTCGTGTCGATGTATGGTTTCCGGCATTCGGTTATGTGTCTTTTACGAAAATCATATTTTGCCACATCTTGTGACGACAGTATCTAGACAGGAAAAATGAAGAAAATACGAAGAAAAGAATGTAGCAGCATATCTCCTTCCTTAAGTTACTCAACCCCTGTCTAAAGAACATGCGCATCATCACCTCGGACAATGGGCGCGAGTTCGTCAGATATCTGGTGAATTCATGTTGAGGTACAGGAATGGTTAGGCCATTAATTTTTTGCAAAAGATATGATCAATCGACAATTTCCCCGGTCCATGCATCAGGAATATCAACAGGAACATCCCCCAGTAAACATGAAGTTCGCGACCCGCGTCGGAGAGGTCCGGATATGATGTTGCGGCTACAATATTCAAAATGAACAAGGCTGCCGTCCCGAACCGGGAAGCCAAACCCAGTGCCAGCATGACTGCGCCACCGAGTTCGACCATGGTGGCCGAATAGGCGGCGATCTCCGGCGACAGCACCGGCACATGATAAAGATTGCTAAACAGATAGACTGTAGTGTCCCAATTCGCGATTTTGGTTAATCCTGATTTCCAGAAAATATTCGCTATATACAGGCGGATAGTCAAATCAATCACCGGGCTTATATCTTCCAGCCGCAATATGGTGACTTTCGCCATCTGCGACAGCTTGCGCATCACGCTCATGAGTCTCTCCTTGTTATTTTGAAATGCTGAAATTCGCCAATATGGCTCCCTTCATCCATTGTCTTGGGGTCGTGCCAAAATCCGGTTTGAGAGCGGTCTGGCAGGCGGCTCGCAGGCCAAACCCGGTACTGGGTTTGGTCACGCCGTTTTTTAGGATATTCGTGGCTTATGTGCGGCTTGTCGTACCCCCAACGATTTTGGCGCAAGTCCCTTTTGGCAACAGCACAAAGGAATCTTTCTGGCTATCTTTTTTGGCTGTGCCTGCGCAAGTGTTCGCACTGCCTTTACCCCCGGCACAGTCGTTTTTCCCTGCCTTTGCAATGCCATAGCACTGTTCCATTTTTGCTGCATCTGCTGCAACTGCCGGTGCTGCAATGACCATTGAACCAAAAGCCAGAAGACTGGCGACCGCAGATTGAACCAAAATATCGTGCTTGTTCATAGGTGTGTCTCCTTACTGGATTTATAAAAATCGAGACGGAAATTTACATTGATACACAGTGTTCCCGAACTCAGTGAGCGACTAAATGATGCGCTTACTGGTTTAGTCTGCCGTACTTGCGGTTTCTTACAAAAAATCAACTACAGGGTTTAGATTGAATTGCTCGTGTAAGGAGGGGCTGCCAATCGGTGTCCTGATATTGCATTTGCTCCTGGCTGTCCCGTGAATGCATGGGGTTTTCATCGTGCAGGTCCATGTAAGAATAGAGTCGAGAAATACGACTCAGTGAAAATAGGCCGATATTGCTTTGTATTGCAAAAATTCGTTGCACTCACTGCGAAATATGCCTAATCAATGGTATGTTCATCCTCGATCAGACTACGGTGCCGCCATGGCGGATTCATAACGGGTTCACACTCAAAGGGTAAATTTATGTTGTGCGGAGAGGAATCGGAATCATGAGCCATGAATCCGATCTGCTTGAAATCGGTGATTACGCCATTATCGGCGATTGTCGATCAGCCGCGCTGATCTCGCGTACCGGTTCCATCGACTGGTTATGCTGGCCGCGATTCGATAGTCCTTCCCTGTTTGGGGCTTTGCTTGATCATGGTCAGGGAGGACGTTTTGCAGTGTGCCCGACCGCGCAATTCAGCACCACGCGGTGCTACCTCGGCGATACCAATGTGCTGGAAACCACGTTTCGAACCGCCACCGGGGTGGTGCGGTTGATAGATCTGATGCCGGTGGATTCCGAGGAGAACAAACGCCACACTTTATGGGCCGAACATCAGATTCTACGCATTATTGAATGTGTCGAAGGTGAGGTCGAAATCGAGGTTGTCTGTGCGCCGCGCCCCGACTATGGGCGTACGGTACCGCGGCTGCGATTGCGCGGCGCGCTGGGTTTCTATTTTGAAGACCACGGTCACGCCTTTATCCTGCGTAGCGAAATTCCCCTGAAGCTATCCGAAGATCATGCCGACGTGCATGGAAAGTATGTGCTGCGCCACGGCGAACGACTGCGTTTTTCTGCCGTTTATAGCGAAGGTGAGCCCGCGTTTATTCCTCCATTGGGTGAACTGGCTGAACAGAGGCTGCAAGCGACTCTGCGCTGGTGGGAGGAATGGGCGGCGCGCTGCACCTATGAAGGTCCATATCGAGACGCGGTGATGCGTAGCGCGCTGTGTCTCAAACTGATGTCCTACTCGCCCTCCGGGGCCATGGTCGCTGCGCCCACGACATCACTACCCGAAAAGCTGGGTGGAGTGCGTAATTGGGATTACCGTTATTGCTGGGTGCGGGATGCCTCACTTACGCTGCAATCCTTGTTCGATCTCGGCTATCGGCACGAAGCCGAGGCGTTTCTTTCCTGGTTGCTGCACACCACGCAGATGTCTCAACCCGAGTTGCAGATACTGTACGGGGTGTATGGAGAAACACGGCTGCCGGAGCAGGAGCTGGATCATCTTGCGGGCTTCGCCGGTTCGCGGCCGGTGCGTATTGGCAATGATGCGCGCGCGCAATTGCAACTGGATATCTATGGCGAGGTTCTGGATGCCGTATATGCGTTTATTTGCCGTGGCGGCCGGCTTGATCGCGCAACGACGCGCATGCTCAGAGGATTCGGCGAAACCGTCTGCAGGCGCTGGCAGGAACCCGACGAGGGCATCTGGGAGATTCGCGGCGGGCGTCTGCAGCATACCTATTCCAAGGTCATGTGTTGGGTAGCGTTGGATCGGTTGATCAAACTGAGCGAACAAGGTCATTTACGCATTCCGCTGGAACGTTTCACCTGCACGCGCGACGCTATCCGCGAAGCAATCGAGCGGCACGGATACAATGAAGAAATACAAAGCTATGTCAGCGTGTTCGGTGGCAGCGATGTGGATGCGAGCTTGCTGCTGCTGGCGCGCCATGGTTATGCCGATCCAGCCGGCATACGCATACGTCAAACCTGCGCTCTCGTGCACCGGCGATTGGGGCGGGACGGGTTGCTGTATCGCTATCTGGCAGACAATGATGGGTTGCCGCCGGGAGAAGGTGCTTTCGGAATCTGCAGCTTCTGGGCGGTGGATTGCAAGGCGCTGCAGGGCGATGTGGATGGGGCAAGTCAAATCTTCGAGAGCGTATTGTCGTACGCCAATGACGTGGGTTTGTTCGCGGAAGAAATTGACCCTGATCGCGGTACGCTGCTGGGTAACTTTCCACAGGCCTTCACACACGTCGGGCTGATTGATGCGGCGCTGACGCTGGCACAAGCCAACATGGGAAAACGCCGCGAACCAGATGCGACACAACCGAAAATGACAGGAACCAAATTATGAGCGTGGATCTGCCGAGTATCTTGCTGTGGGGTTTTATCGCCACAGCGTTTCTGACTACCTTGATGGCGGCCGGCCAGGGGCTGGGGTTTTCACGCATGAGCCTGCCGTTCATGCTGGGTACCATGTTCACGGCTGACCGGAATCGAGCGATGGTCATCGGCTTTGCCGTGCATTTTTTCAACGGCTGGCTATTCGCGTTGTTTTATGCGCTGGTTTTTGAAAACCTGCATATGACCGGCTGGTGGCTGGGGGGAGGCATGGGTCTGGCACAAGGATTGGTGGTGCTGGTGACATTGATGCCGATTCTGCCGGCATTGCATCCGCGCATGGCCAGTGAACATCATGGGCCGGAGCCGACGCGACAGCTGGAACCACCCGGCTTTATGGCGTTGAACTATGGCCGCGAAACGCCTTTAATCAGTTTGTTCGCGCATGTGGTTTACGGCGCGATATTGGGCGCTTTTTATCATCTTGCCGGTGGGTGAACGCGCCGGATTGGGCGCATGGCTCAACAAGTCAGGCTTTGAGCTGTACGCTACGAATCATGCCACTTTCTACCCAGCCTTTGAGTAATCCTGCCGCATGCTGGGCAGCATGAATTTCATCTACCCATTCGCACAGGCCGGTACAGATTTCCGCAAAGCAGGCACCCTGCTGCAGATTGTCGATGGCCCAGGCTTCATCTACGGTCAGTGACCTGAAAAAAACTTTCAGATCGTGCCGCCAGATAATCCAGGCCAAGGACCCGTCCGTATAGGCGGGTTGCGGCGGTTCCTGTTCGGCGGCCACTGCTTTCCAGATCAGCGCAGCATTGGAAAACAAATCCAGCCGCTGTACCGAAGCGTGGGTCTGGAATGCCATGTCCGGCCAGTTTTCACCGGGTATGCTGGCGATTTCCTGGATGCTCAGGAAGGTGTCGTCCGGGGCATCAAATGCAAGTCCCTTGGCCCATTCGAAGCGGGCAAGTTCGGCCAGTACCGGGATATCCGCATAGGGTGGCGTGGTTTCGAGATAGGCGTCCAGATTGGCGCCGAACCAGCGCAGATTCGGATAGGTTGAGGGGAAGACATCGATAAAGGCGAAACACAATTGCTCGAACCCTTCATCCCCCAACGCGGCATGCAATGCCGTGTAATCCGTTTGCAAGGCTTCCAGCAGACGCAACCGATAAGCGATGGAATAAATGCCCAGGCGCTCGGGCGCAGGCGCTTGCGCTGTGTCGGTCACTTCCTGCCGGATGGCATTGTCCGCATTCAATATGAATGTCTGAAATGCGCGCTGCAGCTTGGCTAAACGATTCATGCGTCTGCCACCTGAGCGAGGACTCGCCGGGTGATGCTACGAGCCCGTTCAAGCTCAGCCAATAATTCTTCCAGAGGTGGAATATTGTCGTCGCGCTCGATCATGGTGGAAACGGCGCCGAAGCGGCGCACTGCGTGTGCGTAGAGTTCCCAGACCCGTTCGATGACCGGCTCGTCATGCGTATCGATAATGTAACCACCCTGATTGCGATGACCAGCGAGATGAAACTGCTGTACCCGGCTCACCGGGATGGCGTCAATGTACTCAAGCGGATCGAAACCGTGATTGAAGCTGCTGACGTAGATGTTGTTGATGTCGAGCAGAAGCAGGCTGTCGGCCCGTTGTGCGACTTCGCGCAGAAAGTCCCACTCGCTCATTTCGCTGTTTTTATAGGTGACATAGCTCGACACGTTTTCCAGTAGCAGGCGCCGCCCCAAAATATCCTGCACAGCGCTGACGCGCTCCACGACATGCTGTAATGCCTCTTCCGTGTAGGGTAGCGGCAGCAGGTCATGCAGATTGGTGTTGTCCACACCCGTCCAGCACAGATGATCGGATATCCAGTGCGGCTCGATTTGATCGGCCAGTGTTTTCAATTGCCTCAGATAATCCCGATTCAACGGGTCGCTGCTGCCGATTGACAGTGAAACTCCGTGCATCACGATCGGATAATGCGCCCGGATGCGATCAAGGTAATGACGCGGCTTGCCGCCCGGCACCATGTAGTTTTCGGAAAGCACTTCGAACCAGTCGACAGCAGGTCGCGATTCGAGGATCGTTTCGTAGTGGGGAATGCGCAGACCCAGTCCAAAACCCAGGGATGCCTGGAGAAGTTGCTTTGTATGCGGCATGGAAGAATGCCTTGTGAATAAGATGAGGAAACATTCGAAGCCGGTGAACCGGGCTTCGAATGTGCTGCAGCGCAGGATTCGGTGTGACGAATCCGGTTACTTCATCATCTGCGCTTTGGTTTTATCGCACTCGGATTGTGTCATTTCGAGAAATCCCTGACCCTTGCATGAGTTCATTCCTTTGCAGGCGTTGCTGGCCGTTTTGCAATCGGCTTTGCCTTTACAGGAATTCACGCCCTGGCAGTGAATCGTGGCTTCGGCAGCCACTGCCGTAGTGGCGACACCTACCGTCATGAACATGCTGGCTGCCGCAGCTGCAAGAGCCATTCCAGTCATTTTTTTTACAGCGCTCATTGTAAAACCTCCTCGTGATTAAAAAATATTTCGACTCACCGTGCACAATTCGTTCCCGGTGATTCAAAGTGCGGATTCGGATATCCGCTGGCTACACCCACAAAAATCATGGGTTACTGCTTTGTCGCAGTCAATCGCCAATTCTTACACAGCCGGTGGAAATGATGGCGCACTCCATGCAAAAGGCATCATTTCGCGGCATGCTTCTCCACATTGCCTGTATCCGGATGGCTCATTCGGTTGCTGCCTTGGCGATGGCAGCCTGCAATCCATCCAGCTTCGTAGCCAACGCATCTTCGCCTTTGATGTGGTGCCGGGCAACGACCCAGGTCAGGGCGTTATAGCTCAAGAACACTTTTCCGGCGCTGTTCTCCCACACCAGGGCTTTGAGCGGGAAATCAATCGCCGATTCAGGCGCCGCTACCATGAAAGGCGTGCCGCCCTTGGGGTTACCGAAAATGGTCACTGTGGCCGGCAGCATTTTTAAACCGGCTTTCTCCGCACCTTCAGCGTGATCGATTTTGGCGAATACGGTCAGGCCTTTTTCTTTCAGTACGGCTTCCAGCCGGGTCTGGGTATCATGGAATCCATGCTTGCTTGCCAGTGTTTTCATGCCTTCATCCGCGCTTGCAGTGAACGAGATCATTAACATGCCTAATGCAATCAATGCGTATTTCATTGCTACTCTCCTTGTGAGTGGTTTGTAAAGTCATTGCTGTACTGGAAATTGCAAAATGCGCCTGCCAGTCGAGTTTCAGGTATCCAGTCAAATCCCGCTTTGATCCAGACGCGGATTTCCATGGTACAGGTAAGCGGTGTAGGTCATCCGTCATCAATGTTTGCCCTCACCGGAGGATATGCGCAACGTATTCACTCGGTTTCGGGAGGCTTGGGTTGATCTTCACTGTGTGCATCCTTGCCTTTCGCAAACGATTTCATCATCAATCGCAAGGAGGTGATATTTTTCTCATAGTTGCGGCAACCCGAACACATTAATAGATGCGTGCGCAGCGAGAGCTTTTCGCCCAGGGTGAGCGGACGATCCTGTGCTTCGGAAACGAGGCGGGTGATTCCCTGGCAATTCAGCATGATTGCTCTCCGTTTGAATACCATTTGTTTCCAAGGCAGACCTGCAGGCGCAAGCGGGCACGGTGTAGCAGCACAAACAGGTTGCTGGCCGTGATGCCGGTTGCCACGCAAATTTCGTCCGTATCCAGCTCGATGAATTCGCGCATCATGAAGACGCGCGCCTGTTTGTCGGGCAAACCTTCAAGACAGGCCTCGAACACGACCCAGAATTGTTGCTGCCGGTACGAAGCCTCCGGGTCGCCCCAGAATGTGGGGCGCTCATCCAGTTGCCAATGCCGCCGCTGATCAAACAGGTGCGCCGCGAAATCCTCGTTTTCATCATCATTGATCAAGCTGCTGGCATTGACCAGGCGTTTCTTGTGCCGTAACACATCGGCGATCTTGTTTTTCAGAATGGCGAATACCCATGTTTTCAGTGCCGAGCGTCCGGCAAAATGGCCAGCGTTGGTCAGCGCGCCGGCAAGCGCTTCCTGGACGGCATCTTCGGCAAGATGCACGTCGCCGAGCTGCATGCTGGCAAACTTGACCATCTGACTGCGCAAGTCTTCAATGAAAATGCCGTCATTGAGTGAGGTTTCCGGTGACGCTACGGCTTGCTTCTTCATGGTATCCCCTCATCCAGTTATTGTCGGAATAGTTGGTCGTTTCTTACATCTGCAGCGTCAGTTTTTTCAATTGGCACGTTCTGTACAGTGGGGTGGGATATTTTACGATCAGCCCAGCTTGTTGTCGGCAACATGATAATGCGGGTCTTCCAGCATATTGACCTCGACCATGTCTCCGGCCTTTTCCAGTAATTCCAGACAATCCGGGCTCAGGTGGCGCAGATGCAAGCGCTTGCCGGCCTGGCGGTAGCGCACGGCCAGACTATCGATGGCGACAATGGCCGAGTGATCCTTGACGCGTGCATCGCGGAATTCGATCACCACATCCTGCGGGTCTTCTTTGGGTGTGAACAGGTCTTGAAATGCCGCGATGGAGGCAAAGAACAAGGTGCCTTCCAGTTCGTAAATTTTCCAGCCTTGCGGGTCAGTATAAGTTTTCACTCCAATGCGTTTGGCATGCTGCCAGGCAAACACCAGCGCTGCGATAATCACACCTGCCACGACTGCGATGGCCAGATCAGTGAGCACGGTAATGACTGTCACGGCCACGACGATGAATGCATCGTTGCGCGGTATTTTACGCAACGCCTGCAGGCTACCCCACTCAAAGGTTTTTTCCGCTACGACGAACATCACGCCGATGAGCGCCGCCAGCGGGATGCGTTCAATCCAGCTGGAGGCAAACAGGATGAACGACAGTAAAAACATCGCCGTAGCGATCCCGGACAGGCGCTTGAGTGCGCCGTTGTTCACATTGATCATGCTCTGGCCGATCATGGCACAGCCACCCATGCCGCCGAAAAACCCGGTAACCACGTTGGCGACGCCCTGTGCCAGGGATTCCCGATTGGGTTTGCCGCGCGTATCCGTCATTTCGTCAATCAGGTTGAGTGTCAGCAGTGTTTCGATCAAGCCAATCGCCGCCAGGACCAGCGCATACGGAAATACGATGTGCAGGGTTTCCCAGTTTAATGGCACCTGCGGCAGATGGAAGCTGGGCAGACCGCCTGCGATGGAGCCCAGGTCGCCGACGGTTTTGGTTGAGATGCCGAGCGCCGGTACGAGTATCGCCACCACCAGAATCCCCGCGAGGGTGGCGGGGATGGCCTGAGTGAATTTCGGCAGCAGATAAATAATCGCCATAGTCAGCGCAATCAGACCGAACATGATGTAGAGCTGGGAACTGGCCATCCATTGCTGGCTACCGTCCGCACCCATGGTTTTGAAATGCCCGAACTGCGCCATAAAAATCACGATGGCCAGGCCATTTACAAACCCCAGCATGACCGGATGCGGGACCATGCGGATCAGTTTGCCGAGTTTGGCGACAGCGAAGAGCATTTGCAGTATTCCCATCAGCACGACAGTGGCAAACAGATACTCGGCGCCGTGTGTGGCCACCAGGGCCACCATCACCACCGCGAGCGAGCCGGTTGCTCCCGAGATCATGCCCGGGCGGCCGCCGAAAGCGGAAGTGATCAGTGCGACGATAAAGGCGGCATACAAACCGGTCAGTGGCGAGACATGTGCGACCAATGCAAATGCAATGGCCTCGGGCACCATTGCCAGCGCCACGGTGAGACCGCTGAGCAGGTTGGTTTTGATTTCTTGCGGGCTGGGGACGGCCAATTATATTCTCCGGATTGTTGATGCGCTGGTTGTCCGAATCCGTTCGGGATGAACAGACTCAACGCGGGGGCTGTGAATGTTGCTGACCAATCTACAGACGCCTTTAAATACTGGCGCAAGAGAGTTAAGTCATGGATTCGTGTGTCGACGGCAATGGCTTCGGTTTGCACCGCCTGCCGTCTGTCTATGACTGCAAAGCTGTTTCCAGTTTGGGTCGTTGATCCTGGAAAGTACCATAAAAGAAGGCATCGCCAATGACGGTGATGGGTGCGACGCGGACGCCATAACGCGTTTTTGCTTCCTGCGCCACTTCGGGGCGGCTAATGTCGCGTTCCTCAAAGGTTCTGCCAAGTTCGCGCAGATATTGTTTGACTGCCGCGCAATCCGGGCAGCCAGACGTGGTGTAAACGATCACGGTTTGCTGCATGTCGTTCTCCTCAAGGATTGTTTGTCATGGCGTTATCTGAAGATGAGCCGGGTGAAGTAGCGTTGTGCAGCGTGGTGATACTTCTTCCCGGTCAGGCCATCCTCGCGAACAGTCTGACTGAGAAGCTATTCCAGACCATCCAGGCCGTCTTGCGCCAATTCTGCAGCGCGGATCACGGCTCGCGCTTTGTTCTGGGTTTCTGTCCATTCATTCTCGGGTATCGAATCGGCAACGATGCCCGCTCCCGCCTGCACGTACAGCATGCCGTCCTTGACCACAGCCGTGCGGATGGCGATGGCCAGATCCATGCCGCCGCCAAAACCGAGATAACCCACTGCACCGGCATACACCCCGCGCTTGCTGGGTTCAAGCTCGTCGATGATTTCCATTGCACGCACCTTGGGCGCACCGGACACGGTGCCGGCGGGGAAAGTGGCGCGCAACACATCCATCGCCGACAGGCCCGGCTTGAGCTTGCCCTCCACATTGGAGACGATGTGCATGACATGCGAATAACGTTCGATCAGCATGTTCTCGGTCACCTGGATGCTGCCGGTGACGGCCACACGTCCCGCATCGTTGCGACCCAGATCCAGCAACTGCAGATGTTCGGCGCATTCCTTGGGATCGGCCAGCAACTCGTCGGCAAGTTGTGCATCGTGTTCGCGAGTGCCGCCGCGCGGGCGTGTGCCTGCGATGGGGCGCACGGTGACCGTGTCATCCTCCAGTCGCACCAGAATTTCCGGCGACGCGCCCACCACGTGAAAACTGCCCATGTCGTAATAAAACATATAAGGCGACGGGTTGAGGCTGCGCAACGCGCGGTACAGGGTGAGCGGGCTGGCGTCGAACGGGCGCGACATGCGCTGGCTCAATACCACCTGCATGATGTCACCCTCCACGATATATTGCTTGGCACGCAATACCGCCTGCTTGAACGCGGCTTCGCCAAACTCGGAGGTGGCTTCGGCGCTGTTGACCTTTTGCGGCATGGGGGCGGTGTAAGGCGCCCTGATCTGCGCGCATAACTCATCCAGGCGGCGGTAACCTTCGGCATAGGCATCCGTCTGCATCGGATCGGCATAGACGATGAGCGTCAGCTTGCCGGTGAGATTGTCCACCACCGCCAGCTCGTCGGTGAGCAGCAGCAGGATGTCGGGGGTATGCAGCACATCCGGCTGGTGCGTCGCTTGCAGGCGTTTCTCGATGTAACGCACCGTGTCATAGCCGAAATAACCCGCCAGCCCACCAGCAAAACGAGGCAGACCCGGCAAGATAGCGGCCTTGAAGCGGCCCAGGAACTGCTCGACAAAATCCAGCGGGTCGGCGGCTTCTTCTTGCTCGAGCTTGACCCCGCCGGTTTCCACACTGACCAGATGGCCATATACGCGCAGCACGGTATGGGCGGGCAGGCCGATAAACGAGTAGCGCCCGAAGCGCTCCCCGCCCACGACCGATTCCAGCAGGTAGGAGTAGGGCGCGTCGGCGAGTTTGAGATAGACCGATAGCGGGGTGTCGAGATCGGCCGGCAATTCCCGCGTGAGCGGGATGCGGTTATAGCCCTCGCGGGCGAGTTGGTTGAATTCCTGTTCAGTCATGATTACACCATTAAGTCATGGAAGCATAGTGAGGTACGGCACTGAAGTATCGCACCACCAAAAAAGCCGGCGTATCAGTGCCATCGCCATGACAGGCGCTTTTTGCTATGCATTTCCATGTTGATGGGATTCATGCGGTCAGGCCTTGATGATCAGCTTCGCCGCTTCCGGCAGGCTGGCCACTACGGCATCCTGATCCAGTTCGGTCACCGGGCGGCCACGATTGTAACCGTAAGGCACGCAGAACACGAAGCTGCCGGCAGCGCGTGCGGCCTGGGTATCATTGAGCGAATCGCCGATTAGCAGCAGTTCGCCGGGTTCAATGCCAAAATGTTTGCAGGCATGCAGTAATGGCAAGGGGTCGGGTTTGCGCTTGGGCAGGGTATCGCCGGACAGCACCAATTCGAAATAATCCAGCAGGCCGGTATCGCGTAACAGCGGAATGGTGAAGGCTTCGGCCTTGTTGGTAATGCAGGCCACATGCACGCCCATTGCGCGCAACGCTTGCAACCCTTCGATTACACCGGGGAAAGGGCGTGAATACAGGGAAACATGGGCGCCATAGTGCTTTAGATAAATCGGATAGGCCCGCTCGAATAGCGCAGTATCCGGTTCGGCATCCATGCTGCCGGCCAGTACGCGTTTCACCAGGCGTGACACGCCGTTTCCGATGTAAGTCTTGATGGTGGCCAAGGCTACCGGCGGCATGTTGAGCTCGGCCATCATTAATTCAGCGGCGTGGGCGAGGTCGGGTGCGGTGTCGAGCAAGGTGCCGTCCAGGTCGATGACCACGGCCTTGATTTTGATAGGGAAGTCCATTGGGTGTCTAGTCTCAAATAAGTATCGTGCCGGATTGTATCCGGCATCAAATGGGAGAATTGTCCGGATTGACCGGTCAGGCCTTCGCCAGTTCCGCGCGCATTGCGGCCAACACGCTGTTATAACGGTTTGCGTCGCTGTCCTTGGCTGCGCCAAAAATGGCGGAGCCTGCCACAAACACGTCTGCACCTGCGCGGGCGACTTCCGCAATGTTGTCGACCTTCACGCCGCCGTCCACTTCGAGCCAGATATCACGACCCGAAGCATCGATACGCTGCCGCACGGCGCGTGTCTTGTTAAGCGTTTCCGGAATGAATTTCTGGCCGCCAAAGCCGGGGTTGACCGACATCAGCAGGATCATGTCGACCTTGTCCATCACGTAATCCAGATAGCTCAACGAGGTGGCCGGGTTGAACACCAGGCCGGCCTTGCATCCGCATTCCTTGATCAGCCCCAGGGTGCGGTCGATGTGTTCGGATGCTTCCGGGTGGAAAGTAATGATGTTCGCCCCGGCCTTGGCGAAATCAGGGATAATACGGTCTACCGGCTTGACCATCAGGTGGACGTCGATGATCGCATCCGTCACCGGGCGCAGGGATTCACATACCAGCGGACCGATAGTCAGATTGGGCACGTAATGGTTATCCATCACATCAAAGTGAATGATGTCCGCACCGGACGCGATCACATCGGTGACTTCCTGTCCCAGCTTGGCGAAGTTTGCGGATAAAATGCTCGGTGCGATACGGAATTGCCTGGACATGGTGACCCTTTCAACAAGCCTTTGGATAAAGTAACCAATTTTACCCGGAATCGTGCCAAGGTAATAGCGCGACCGGCTCAAGGACACAGATCAAATGGGCGACAGCAGAAAAAATCACGTAACAGTCAGTGTTGATACGGCATTCATCCCGGACCAATCCAATCCGCATCAGGATCGCTATGTGTTTGCTTACACGGTGACCATTACCAATACCGGCACCATGCCGGCACAACTCGTTTCGCGCCACTGGGTGATTACCGACGCGGAAAACAAGGTACAGGAAGTGCGTGGTATGGGGGTGGTGGGCGAGCAGCCTTTGCTCAAGCCGGGTGAGCGTTTTGAATACACCAGCGGCACGGCAATCAATACGCCGGTGGGCACCATGCAGGGTAGCTATCAGATGGTGGCGGAAAACGGCGAGCATTTCGACGCAGAGATTCCGGTGTTTACGCTTGCCATGCCACGCGTATTGCATTGATGCTCGGGTATGCCGCGCCCAGCCGAACTCCAGGAGCCTGAACTCAGCCCGGCCATGCAACGCGTGGTGGCCGCCATGTCCATCTCCATTGCGGTGCATCTGGCGCTGATCGGCCTGCTGCGCGTTAACGCTGTGACAGCACCGGCGCCTGCAGATATCCCGGTAATTCAGGCTCGTCTGCAACCCCCACTGCCGCCGCCCGTCACTGCGCCACCTGCCGCTGCGCCTGTTGCCAAGCCTGAAACACCACCGCCAGCAGCGCCGCCCAAGCCGGTTCCACTTGCGCCTGCGCCGAAGGCTCCCCCGGCCGTGCAGGCCGAAACGGTTTCACCACCTGCGGTTTCCACCGCCATGCCCGCTGCAGTCAATCCGGTGCCGCAGCCCAATAGCGTATTACCCGCAGTCAATGTACCGCTACTGGTTGATCCCACCTACTACACCGCCAAGCAACTGGATGTTCAGCCGCGCGCCTTGGCTGCCATCAATCCGGTATACCCGCAGGGTGCGGTCGCTCGCGGCACAGCCGGTTGGGTAACGCTCAAATTGAAGCTGGATGAGCGTGGCAAGGTGGAGGATGTCGAAGTCAGCGACGCCAGCCCGCCCGGCATTTTCGACCAGAGCGCGCTCGACGCCTTTCACAATGCGCATTTCGCGCCCGCCCAGAAAGATGGCCGCGCGGTGAAGTCATTCGTGCAGATCAAGGTTCGCTACGAACTGGATCAGTAAGCCTGCTCATCCAGGCGGAGTGACAATGCCGCTATTTTTTAACCACTTTTGCTTTTGCAATTGATGGATCAGGCAACTCGCCGGGCACAGGCATGTCTTTGGGCAGCAATACCCACATGCGGCCGGTTTGCTTCATCCGGCCGGCAATCTTGCCTGCTTCATTGCCGAAGCCCCAGAAAAAATCCGCCCGCACATTGCCGCGAATCGCACCGCCGGTATCCTGCGCCATCACCAGCCGATCCAGTGGCTCGTCGGATGAGGGTATGGTGGTATCCAGCCATACGGGCGCGCCCAGCGGAATGGCACGCGCATCCACGGCTATGCTGCGTTCGCCGGTGATCGGCACGCCCAGCGCACCCAGCGGACCGCTGCTGTTGTTCGGCAGCTCACGGAAAAACACATAGCTGGGGTTTTGCGCCAGTAGTTCCGGCAGCTTGTCGGGATGACGCTGCCCCCATTTCTTGATGTTCTGCATTGAGGTTTGCGCCAGCGGCAATTCGCCGCGTTGTGCGAGTACCCTGCCGATGGAGCGGTATGGATAGCCGTTCTGGTCAGCATAACCCACCCGCATCATGCTGCCGTCGGGCAGCTGGATACGTCCGGATCCCTGAATTTGCAGGAAGAACGCCTCCACCGGGTTATCCACCCAGACCAGTTCATCGCCTTTCAACGGATTGCTGCCATCATCGATGTCGGCACGATCCAGATAAGGTACGACCTTGTTGCCTTGTATGCGCCCGCGCAGGCGCATGTTTTTCAATTGCGGATAGACGCTGCTGAGGTCGATGGTCAGCAAGTCGGCAGGAGGGCTATATAAAGGTATCGGGTATTTCGCGCTGGGGGTCAGGCTGCCATGCAAGAGCGGTTCATAGTAGCCGGTAATCAAGCCGTCCTCGCTGCCGTCAGCCTGACGTGATTGATAGAGCGCGAAATTGTTTTCAAAAAAAGTTCGCACCGTCGCGGTGTCGGCAGGTTTTAACGCTTCGGAAGCCGCACACACAGCCTGCCATTCCGGTTTGTTTTTCAACGCCGCACACGATTCCAGCCACGCAGGCCAGGCCTGCAACAGATCGTCATTCTGCCAGCCGGGCAGACTGGACCAGTCGGCCTGACTCAGGTTGGGCGTCACCGCAGGCGTTGGCGGCGGTGTTTCAGGTGCGGGCGGTGGGCACACCACGGCTGGTGCAGGTTTTGGTTGCGGCGGGCTGGGCGGCATCGGCTTGGGTGCAGGCTTGGGTACAGGGGGTGGCACGACAGGCGCTTTGGGCTGGGTGGCGCAACCTCCGCTCAGTAGTGCGGCCAGGATCAAAGCTGTGCGAATGAGTTGTCTCATGCGAAAATCACGGTTAAACAAACAGCCATTAGTATAACAAAGCCATGCCGCCACCTTATCAACCTGTTCCACGTTTTTACATCGAGCGCATTACTATTGCGGCACTGTGCAACGAATCGATGGATCTGCACTGGCACGACCCCGCAAGCCGGCAATCGTACATGGCGCGCGTATGGCCGCAGGATGTGACGGAAGAAAAGGGCGCAGAATGGCTGGTGGCACGCAGTGAAACAGGTGAGATCCTCAATATTCGACTGGACCTGATACGTAATTTCCCTACCCCGATGAAATAAATAAGTTGTCTACAATATGGAAGGCCGAAAATTATGGATAAGACCGAAATGCTCAGCCTCGCCTGGCTGGTATTTGAAGCGGGCATCGCGCTGGCGTTATTGCTGGGGATAGTATGGTGGACAATGCGAAAATAAGCGCTTGCTGCAAAATGTCCACGTTTTTCTGCAGGGGCGATTGTTGCAAAAATACAACACTATGGCCTGTTAATTTTCCGTAATGCTTGCAGGGTATAAAAAGCCTTGGGCATAATGCGTTCAGCTTCTCGCAAGAGGGGTTCGCATGCGGATTGAAGCAGAATGCGAAACACACTTCAACTAAGGAGATTTGGATATGAACAAAAAACTGATTGCTCTGGCGATTGCTGGCGCCTTCGCAGCTCCGTTGGCGATGGCCGATAACGGCAACGTCACCATCTACGGCGAATTTGCTGGTTCCGTTGACAGCGTTGATGGCGGTTCTTATAGCCCGGTCGTGGCAACAACCCCAAAAACCGGCGGCATTAATGCCGCCACGACAGAAAGACGTACTCGTGTTTCCAGCAATAACAGCTTCATTGGCTTCAAAGGCAGCGAAGATCTGGGCAACGGCCTGTCGGCGATTTGGCAATTTGAGCAATCCATCGCGATCGATCAGCAGAACAAGAATGATACTGCTGGCGTAGTTGGTGCTGGCAACCAGAGCCATCGTACTACCTTCGTCGGTCTTGCCAGCAAGCAGATGGGTACAGTGCAACTTGGTCTGATTGATACCCCGTTTAAAACCTCCCTGGGCCCGCTGGATGCGTTCGGTCAGCATACTCTGGCAGATTACCGCAGCATTATTGGTATGGTTGGTGGCGCTAACTTGGGAAGCTTCCGTGCACAGAACGCGGTGCAGTATGTCAGCCCGAAAATGGGTGGTTTCTTCATCAAGGCCTTGTATTCTGCTGCCAATGAGGCCGGCAATGATACTGGTAACGCTACTACCGGTGCCGTTACTGGTTTGAGCAATCCACACCTTTATTCGATCAGCGGTACCTATGCGAGCGGTCCGCTTTATGGCGTCTTGGCGTATGAGGATATCAAGAGCGTTACTAGTTCCACTGTTGATTTTCACTATAAAAACTGGCGTGCTGGCGCTGCTTACAAGTTCGGCGATTTGAAAATCGGCTTGGGCTTTGAGCGCATCGATGGTGATGGTAATGTCGCAGTCGGTAGTGCGAACACGATCAGCCGCAACGCCTGGTACGTGCCTGTCACCTATGCCATGGGCAACAATACCCTCAAGCTGGCCTTCACCAAGGCAGGTAGCAGCAATCAGAAGAGCGCTGCTGGTGCTGATCTGAGCGGCAGCGACGGCGCCAAGCAGTGGAGCCTGGGCGTTGATCACAACTTCTCCAAGCGCACCAAGCTGTATGCTTTGTACACCAGGGTTAATAACGACTCCAACGGTTCTTACACGCTGGGTGGCGGCGCCACGGGTATTTCTGAGGTTGCTCTGGGTTCCTACGGTGGAACGTCCAGCGGCTTCTCGGTTGGTATGGTTCACGCTTTCTAATCACTTGCCGGCATTTGCCGGTGGTGTAAAGAAGATTAGAAACGGGTCACTTCGGTGGCCCGTTTTTTATGTGCTTGACGTAGCGATGTGAATAACCTATCTTTCCGTAATACGGTATTACGCATTACGGAGAGCGAAATGCAGACAAGTAAGGTGACGAGCAAATATCAGGCAACCATTCCTGCTGAAATACGCAAGAAGCTCGGCATCCATGGTGGCGATACCCTGGCATTCGAAGTGATCAACGATGAAGTCAGGTTGCGCCGCGCTACGCCGCTGGATATCCAGTATGCGCAAGCGCTGGCCGGCACGTTGAGCGAATGGAGCTCGGATAATGACGCTGAGGCATACCGTGAGCTATGAACGCTTCGATGTGGTCAAAGTGCCTTTCCCTTTCACCGGTAAAGCGCAGGCCAAGAAACGCCCGGCACTGATCCTGTCCGCTAACGCAGCGTTTAATGCGCCCGCTGGACATAGCGTGCTGGCGATGATTACCAGCGCGAAAAATCCGGCTTGGCCTCTTGATGTCGGGGTAACCGGCTTGACCGCGGCCGGCTTGCCTGCGCCGTCAGTGGTGCGAATGAAATTGTTTACCCTCGATCATCGCTTTGTGCTTGGTAAAATAGGTCACCTGGATGCGTCCGATGAAGCAGCAGTGACGCGGGCGCTGGAAAAATTATGTGGGTGAACCCAGCCGGTGAGGTGGCAAATGATGCTGGACAAACTGATTATTGAATTCGACAAAGGGCTGCGTACCCTGCTGGCGCCGGCGCTGAGCGCGCGCCCGCTGCCGGGACGCGATCTGAGCGAACCGGAGCTGGCCGCAGCGGATAAAAAGCACGCGGCAGGGCTGATGCGGGTGAACCATGTCGGCGAAGTGTGCGCGCAGGCGCTCTACCAGGGGCAGGCGCTGACCGCGCGTGATCCGGCAGCCAAGGAGGCGCTGGAGGAAGCTGCGCGCGAGGAGACCGAGCATCTGGCCTGGTGCGAATCGCGCATTCACGCGCTGGGCGGGCGCAAGAGCCTGTTGAACCCGGTATGGTACGCCAGCTCGCTCGCGCTGGGCATGGCTGCGGGCGCACTGGGCGACAAGTGGAGTCTCGGTTTTCTGGCCGAAACCGAACGCCAGGTCGAAGCGCATCTGGGGGGGCATCTGGAGGCGTTGCCGGCAGATGATGCCAAAAGCCGCGCAGTGGTCGCGCAAATGCAGGAAGATGAAGCGCGCCATGCCGAAACGGCCATGGCGCATGGGGCGCAAGCGCTGCCTGCGCCGGCCAGGATGGCGATGCAATTGGCTTCGAAAGTCATGACGAAAACTGCTTACTGGGTATAATCCACGCCTTTGCGTTTGGAAAATTAAGCAATGACGAATTTTGCAGAAAATCTGGAAAAACTGGAAAACGTAGACGCCTTCGCGTTGATGAAGCTGTTCGGCGAAGACGGCGAAGTCGCGGCAGTGATTGAAAACAAGCCAGGCAGCAGCGGCTCGTTCCGTGTCTATTATCATGTCGCGCTCAAATGGGGTGGGGTCGGTCCCAAAGCCGCCGAGGAAGCCTTGGCGCTATTTGCCGAGCACACTGAAGATGCGCGTGCGCACCCCGGCAAGCATCCCAATATCGACCGCCTGCTGCAATCAATAGAGCATAATACCTATTACTCGGTACGCTGTTACCCGGCGTAATTGCCGTAACCGCGCTACGCCTCCCGAATCTCGAAATCGTGGGTGATCGCGGCGGTTTTGCCGAGCATGATCGAGGCCGAGCAATATTTTTCTGCGGATAGGTGGATTGCGCGTTCGACCAGTTCCGGTTTGAGGTTTTTGCCGGTAACGACAAAATGAAAGTGAATTTTCGTGAACACCTTGGGGTCTTCGTCAGCACGTTCTGCCTGAATTTCCGCCACACAATCACTAATCTCGGCACGCGATTTTTTCAGGATGTGCACCACATCGTAAGCGGTGCAGCCGCCGGTGCCGATAAGCACCAGTTCCATTGGGCGCGGCCCCAGGTTGCGGCCGCCGCCTTCTTGGGCGCCATCCATTAATACAGCGTGTCCGCTGCCGGTTTCACCGAGAAATGCAACGTTTTCGATCCATTTGATGCGTGCTTGCATGTGTAACTCCTGTGCAGGAAGGGATGATTTTATCCTTTTAGCCGATACCAGATAAGGCCGATGGCTTCATGCATTGCATAATAGCTGTCCAGGAGTCCGCGTGGCTGGGGAATAAAATCCATTACGCGGGTTTTTTTGGTTAACGTAAAGCCGGTTCCTGCGGGAATGACGCTGAAGCCGGCTTTTTCAAACGAGTAAACCGCACGCGGCAAATGCCAGGCATGGGTCACCAGCAATATGCGCCTTATCTTCGTGGGTGCAAGCAGCGCATAGCTATTGCGCGCATTTTCCCAGGTGGTGTTGGAATGTGTTTCCTTCCAATGTACCGGCACATGGAAATCCTGTTCCAGCACGGCCTGCATCATCACTGCCTGCGCTTTGCCGCCAGTAGGCCGACCCCCCGTCACCAGAATAGGCAGACCCGTCATGCGGGCCAGGCGTGCGCCATAACGCAGCCGCTCCAGTTCCATGGAATCGACGGTATCGCCACCGTATTCAGGTGCTTCAAAATAGGTGCCTGCACCCAGAATGACGATGGCGTCAGCCTGCGGAAGATGCGCAGGATTCAGTGCGGGGTAGGGTTCCAGTTGCGCAAGTAAGCGATTTCCCACGGCAGGCATGGATAGAATGGTTAGAAATGCCAGCGACATAAATATCAGGGCACGTGCCAGCGTTGGCCATCGACGTAACAGCATGAAGCCTGCAAAACCCGGTAAAACAAGATTCAGGGGCGGGAGTAATAAGGCGCTAATCAGGTTTGTGGCCAGCCAGTTCATGGAATTTGATACAAACTCAAACGTCGAATTCTAACAGCGGTTTGACAGTCGCAGTAGATGGCCGTAAAATGCGCGGCTTTCCTCATCCAGATTCTCAGGGGTTTCGAATGAAAACCTTTTCCGCTAAAGCGCACGAAGTTGTGCGTGATTGGTTCGTGGTTGATGCTACGGACAAAGTGCTCGGCCATGTGGCGGCCGAAGTTGCGTATCGTCTGCGTGGCAAGCACAAGCCCATATTTACCCCCCACGTGGATACCGGCGATTTTATCGTGGTCGTGAACGTGGACAAACTGAAAGTAACCGGCAATAAGGCAGAAGACAAAAAATACTATCGCCATACCGGCTATCCTGGCGGTATTCGTGAGACCACTTTTGCCAAGATGCAGGAACGTTTTCCTGGTCGTGCGCTGGAAAAGGCTGTTAAAGGCATGTTGCCTAAAGGCCCGTTGGGCTATGCCATGATCAAGAAGCTCAAGTGCTATGCCGGTGGTGAGCATCCCCACGCTGCGCAGCAACCCAAAGCGATGGAAATCAGAGGATAAGCGATGATCGGAAATTATTATTACGGCACCGGCCGCCGCAAGAGTTCTGTGGCACGCGTGTTCATCAAGCCTGGTAAGGGCAATATCGTTGTGAACGAAAAACCTGTTGACGAGTATTTTTCGCGTGAAACCGGTCGCATGGTGGTGCGTCAACCGTTGGAGTTGACCAATAACTCAGCCACCTTTGACATCATGGTGAATGTGCATGGCGGTGGTGAATCCGGTCAGGCCGGGGCAGTTCGGCATGGGATTACGCGCGCTTTGATCGAGTTTGATGCGGAACTCAAGCCTGCCCTCAAGAAGGCTGGTTTGGTGACGCGAGATGCACGTGAAGTTGAACGTAAGAAAGTTGGTTTGCGTAAAGCGCGCAGGGCCAAGCAGTTCTCCAAGCGTTAAGCGCTCGGAGCACAGAAAAAGCCGCCCTGTATTATCGGGCGGCTTTTTTCATTGCGGGTTCGCGGTATCATTAGAGGGTTACAGCACAGGGGAAGACAGATGATCAAGGTAGGCATCGTTGGCGGTACTGGCTACACGGGTGTGGAGTTGTTGCGTTTGCTGGCGCGGCATCCGCAGGCTCAGTTTGTGGCCATTACGTCGCGCAAAGAAGCGGGCATGCCGGTTGCGGATATGTTTCCCAATTTGCGCGGCCATGTTGATTTGAGATTCTGCGATCCGCAGGATGCTGGTTTGGACCAATGCGATGTCGTGTTCTTTGCCACGCCGAATGGCATCGCCATGCAACAGACGCGTGAATTACTGACGGCGGGCGTGCGTGTCATTGATCTTGCAGCGGATTTCCGTATTCAGGATCTGGGTGTATGGAAAAAATGGTATGGCATGGAGCACGCCTGCCCTGATCTGGTGGCGCAGGCTGTGTACGGTCTGCCGGAAGTGAACCGGGAACAAATCAAGACGGCGCAGCTGATTGCGAATCCCGGTTGCTATCCAACGGCGGTTCAGCTGGGATTTTTGCCATTGCTGGAAGCGGGTATGGTGGATGAAAGCTACCTGATTGCCGATGTCAAATCCGGGGTGAGTGGAGCTGGTCGTAAAGCTGAAGTAGGAACACTGTTTGCTGAGGCGGGTGATAATTTCAAGGCGTACGCTGCTTCGGGTCATCGCCATTTGCCGGAAATTAGTCAGGGACTGGCGCGCTATGCGGGTAAACCGGTTGGTCTGACATTTGTGCCGCATCTCACGCCACTGATTCGTGGCATACATGCGACGCTGTATGCGCGTCTGACCAGTGAATCCGATCCGCAGACGCTGTTCGAGCAGCGTTATCAGCATGAGCCATTCGTGGATGTGCTCCCCTTTGGGTCTCATCCGGAAACCCGTTCGGTACGGGGTGCCAACACCTGTCGTATTGCGTTGCACCGTCCGCAGGGGGGCGATACGCTGGTCATTTTATCGGCGATTGATAATCTGGTGAAAGGCGCATCCGGTCAAGCAGTGCAAAATATGAATATCATGTTCGGTTTGCCTGAAACCATGGGTCTGGAACTAATCGGTCTGTTGCCTTGACTAACCGGTAGTGATTGACGTATGCGTGGGTACTGCCCATAATGAAGGACAAAATTTGAGTTTTAAGGAGTAGCGATGAATGCCATGACAGAAATGCCTAGCGTACTTGTTTTTACCGACAATGCTGCCAATAAAGTGAAACAGTTGATCGAAGAGGAGGGTAATCCTGACCTGAAACTGCGTGTATTCGTCACAGGCGGCGGTTGCTCCGGTTTTCAGTACGGTTTTACTTTTGATGAAGTAACCAATGAAGACGATACACCGATGGTCAAGAACGGTGTGACGCTGTTGATAGATCCAATGAGCTACCAATATCTGGCGGGTGCCGAGATTGACTATCAGGAAGGCCTGGAGGGTGCTCAATTCGTGATCAAGAATCCGAATGCCACATCCACCTGTGGTTGCGGTTCCTCGTTTTCTGCCTGAGATAGCAGGTTCTGCAAAAAAAACAGGCGGCCATATGGCCGCCTGTTTTTTGTTTGTAACAAAGGTATTATGCCGGATAGATCGCACCTAATACACAAGGGTGGCGTGCGCCGGTCACCTCCGTCAGATTGCCAGGCAAGCCCAATCTGGTCTGTCGAGCCAGCCATGCAAAGGCATGCGCCTCAAGCCAGTCCGGGTCAACACCCAGCATTTCCGTAGAAGCCAGCAATTTCCCTGGAAGGGCTGCCCGCAAAGAATCCATAAGGGCTGTATTGCGCGCGCCTCCCCCGCAGATGTATACCTCGTGGGCATTGGGACAATGCGTCTCGATGGCGTGTGTTATACCGTAAGTGGTCAGACCGCGTAGTGTTGCCTGTACGTCTTGTGCAGACTCGGTGCCCGTCAAATGGCTATCGAGCCAACCCAGATTGAATTCTTCGCGTCCTGCACTTTTGGGTGGTGGTGCCGAAAAAAAAGCATGTGCAACAAGTTGATTGAATAAATCTGGAAGCTGTGTTCCAGCTGCGCCCCAAGCGCCTGCTTGATCAATCAGTTGACCGGTATGGTGTTGGCACCAGGCGTCCATAAGCAAATTACCGGGGCCGCAATCGAAGCCGATTATTTTGCCGCTGGGGGGCAAGTCAGTCAGGTTCGAGATGCCGCCAATATTGACAATGACACGGTGTTGGGTGGGGTGGCGCAAGGCCGCCGCATGAAAGGCGGGTACGAGTGGTGCGCCCTGGCCGCCGGCGGCGATGTCGCGACTGCGAAAATCGGCGATCACACTTATGCCCGTGAGCTCGGCAAGCAGGCTGGGGTTAGCCAGCTGTATCGTGTAGCCTGCGTCGGGGCGATGCCTGACGGTTTGGCCATGGCACCCGATAGCCTCAATTGTTTCAGCTGACATGGCACTTCTGGCCAGTAATTCCGATATGGCGCGGCTGTATAGTCTGGATAATTCATTGGCGAGCAGGGCGGCACGGTGGAGTTCATCGTGGCCCGGGAGATGAATTGCCAGCAGCTGTTCACGTAGTGGCTCAGGATAGGGAAGATACGCGGTGTGGACAAGTTCCCCCGTGAGCGGACCTGCGGTATCAAAACTGACCAGTGCTGCGTCTACACCATCCAGGCTGGTGCCGGACATGAGTCCGATGAAGTGTGTTTTCCCAACCAATTTGACCGGCAATTATTCCAGGGCAGCCAGATTGGTGCCATTAAGCAGGTCGAGCTTGGCGAGCAACGGCTGAGCAGCACTGCGGAATATCGGTCGATATTGAGCCGAGAGCGGCAAAGTGTAAGGAATTTTTGCGGTTAAAGGATTTACCGCCACGCCTGCAATACGGAATTCAAAGTGCAGATGCGGACCGGTAGCCCAGCCGGTACTGCCAACATATCCAATCACGTCACCCTGATGAATTTTTTCGCCTTTATGCAGGCCCTTGGCAAAGGCTGACAAATGACCATAGGCAGTGCTGTAGTTGCCGCTATGCTGCAGCAGGATAAAGTTGCCATAGCCCCGCTCCTGGCCGACGAAAGCCACTGTTGCATCGGCGACGGCCTTGATTTTGGTTCCTGCGGGTGCAGCGTAATCGACACCTTTGTGTTCACGCCATTGTTTCAGGATGGGATGGTAACGCATGCCAAAACCTGAAGAGATGCGGGAGAATTCAATTGGCGAGCGCAGAAAGGCTTTTTTCAAGGACTTGCCGTCAGGGGTGTAATACTCGCCTTTTCCATTGGGTTGCTGGAAATAGACGGCTTTGTATGTCTGACCATCGTTGGTAAACTCGGCTGCCAATATACGCCCGGTCATCACCAGTTCGCCATTGTTATACATGGCCTCGTAAACAACCTTGAATTTGTCGCCTCGGCGCAGATCCTTATGGAAGTCGATGTCGGTGGAAAATAGATCAGCCAGTTGAGTGGTAATGCTGTCAGGTATGCCGGCTGCGTCGGTGGCGCCAAACAACGAACTGCGAATTTCGCCGGATTTCATCACTGTCCTGGTTTTCAGTGCCGCCTGCTGTTGTGTGACGGCGAAATTTTCGCCCTGCCTGGAAATTTGCAGCAATGTACCGGCTGTATTGATATGGCGTAGCCAGAGCAATTCTCCGGTATCTGTAGTTTGAGCCTGGATGCGTTTGCCTGGTCTGATTTGCGCAAGCGCACGTGTGGCTTCGGGGTTGCGCAGAAAACGTGCGATTTCCTCGCTGGATACACCCAGACGATCAAGTACGCTGGCTACGGTGTCGCCGGATTCAATGCGCTCGTCGCGCCAATAAGCGGTTGCTGGGTTGGAATTGTCGGCCTGGATTACGCTGGCCGGCACGGTCAAATTCTCAACTATGGTACTGACAGGAATGTTGTTGGTATCGGTTTGTGGGGCGATGCCAAAGGCAGCTATGATGCCGAAAAGCGGCAAGGTTGATGCGGCGACCAGCCAGCGCAAGCGTACTTTACGTGCGTGTAATTTGTCCGCTTGCGTTAAACTTACTGCCTTTTGGTTCGCCATGGTGCCAGCCTTTCCGTACGAATTCAACGCGAGAGCTTAACAGATTAGGGTCGGAGCGGAAAGCACGGCGATCCATCTTATTAAAATACAAAATATATAGATGTATAGCGGCCAATAATAAAATACAAAATATATAGATGTATAGCGGCCAATAAATAAATTTCTTTAAATTGTTGGATATATACCCGAGGTGCTAATGCTTGATTCGGAAATACAAGAAACCCTGCGGATTATCAGGCGCGGTTGTGATGAATTGATTGTGGAGCAGGAGCTTGTGGAGAAGTTGCGTGCAGGTAAAGTCCTGCGTGTGAAGGCGGGTTTTGACCCCACTGCACCCGATCTGCATTTAGGGCACACGGTGCTGCTCAACAAAATGCGCCAGTTGCAGGATTTGGGACATCATGCCTTGTTCCTGATAGGGGATTTCACCGGCATGATTGGCGATCCTACGGGTAAAAATGCCACGCGCCCGGCGTTGACGCGCGAGCAGGTGCTGGAAAACTCTAAATCTTATACCGATCAGGTATTCAAAATACTCAAGCCCGAGCAAACCGAAGTGGTATTCAACTCCACCTGGATGGATAAGCTGGGGGCGGCAGGTATGGTCAAGCTAGCGGCCAGCCATACTGTGGCGCGGATGCTGGAGCGGGATGACTTCCACAAACGTTATAAGGGAAACCAGCCTATCGCCATACATGAATTTCTCTACCCGTTGGTGCAGGGCTATGATTCTGTGGCGCTCCACGCGGACCTGGAGCTGGGTGGTACCGACCAGAAATTCAACCTGCTGATGGGCCGCGAACTACAGAAGCAGCATGGACAGGCGCCGCAATGCATCCTCACCATGCCGCTACTGGAAGGCCTGGATGGTGTTAACAAGATGTCCAAATCGCTGGGCAACTATATAGGTATCACTGAAGCGCCATCGGAAATATTTGGCAAAATCATGTCGGTGTCTGATGAGTTGATGTGGCGTTATATAGAGTTGCTTTCTTTCGAATCCTTGGAAACTATCGATGGCTGGCGTGAGCAGATCAATGCCGGAGCGAACCCTCGCGATACCAAGGTGCGCTTCGCCCAGGAAATTGTGGCGCGTTTTCATGGTCCTGCGGCGGCAGGCCAGGCACTAAACGATTTCGAGGCGCGCTTCAGGCAGGGTGCCATCCCTGATGTGATGCCGGAGGTAAGTTTGCAGGCCGATAATGGCAGTCTGTCCATTACGCAAGTGCTCAAGCAGGCTGGGCTCACAACCAGCACCTCCGATGCCATGCGTATGATCGAGCAGGGCGGGGTGAGGCTGGATGGCGACAAGATCAGCGATAAAACATGGGTGTTGAGCGCGGGCACGTGTGTGGTGGTGCAGGTTGGAAAACGTAAATTTTCCCGAGTCACAATCGTCTAACATATTGAATTTAAAACACATCGCTTGGCATGATGTACTTTTTATGAAAAAACGATTGACGGCATGTTTCAGGGCTGTATAATTCGCATCTCGTTGTTGATCGGCATGCACAGAAAACAGATTAAAATCATCTAGTTAATAGCGTTTTGTGAAAACTTTGTGAGTTCTGAATTTTGAAAATGTTGTTGACATGCGGATTTAAGTAAGTATAATTCGCACCTCGCTGATTGAGGCGAGAATGAATGAAATTGGAATCACCGCTCTTTAACAACAAGACAACCGATAAGTGTGGGTATTTGCGATGGGTACCTGATTTTGGGAGCTGGGTAACTGGTTTCTGGAAGAGGGAAGTAAGAAATTGCAAGTGCTCAGACTTAAAGCA
>NZ_JBTSEG010000033.1:0-28849 GCF_054605375.1 Sulfuriferula sp.
CGGTGAGGATCGCCCCAACCGGCGAGCGCACAATGCGCAGCGCGAGCATGATGCCGATGAAATAGATGAACGCAAGAAAGGGATAGAGCGACCAGCCACTGGTGAAATGAATGGTTTTGAAGCCGAGGTAGAGAGTCGGTGTCGGCACGCCCGGCAGTCCGTTTTCGCCCCCAGTCCATGCCGCCAGGGGATTGAACTCGACGAAGAAAAATATTTCCGCGATGGCAACCGTAATCATGGCGAAATAAATGCCGGTGCTGCGCAACGCGAGCAGCCCGATCAGGTAGCCAACAATGGCGGCCACCACCATGCCGATGATCAGTGCCAATATGACATAGGGGAACCCCGCCTGGGTGAGCAGGTAGGCGGCAACGAATCCACCGGTGCCGTAGAAAGCCGACTGCCCGAATGAAAGCAAGCCGGTGTAGCCAAACAGGATGTCGAAACCAATGCCGAACAAACCCCAAACCAGAATACGGTTGACCGTGTCAGGAGCAGCATCGAAATGAGGGAGAACAAAAGGTGCTGCGATAAGACAGAATGCTGTCAGTATTTCAATCAGATAGCGGCGTTGCATAAAGGCTTTCCCAAAATTCATTCGCGACCTTTCTTGCCGAGCAGACCATGTGGTCTAAACACCAGAACCAGCGTCATTGCCGCGAACAACATGATGTATGAATAGGCAGGGTTGATCATCGAAGTGAGGCTGATTATTTCACCCGCTATCAAGCCGCCGAGCACTGCGCCCGGGAACGACCCGACCCCACCAATCACAACCACCACAAAGGCCTGCACCAGGATCGCCTCACCCATGCCAGGCGAGAGCGAGACCACCGGCGCATTGACGATACCGGCAAATCCTGCCGCCATCGCACCGATACCGAATACGATCATGAACACGCGGTACACATTAATGCCGAGGGAATCGACCATCACCGAATCCTCGATGCCCGCGCGCACGATCAGCCCGAGCCGGGTCCGGTAGAGGATCAAATACAAAGCAAGCAGCGCCACTGCCACGATGCCGATGAGAGCCAGCCGATAAGTCGGAAATATCACGCCACCCATCGAAGTAATGCCGGAGAACAAGGATGGCGGCGGCACCGTTTTGGTCATGCTCGAAAAGAAGTAGCGCACGGTTTCAACGATGCAGATGGAAAGGCCGAATGTGACCAAAAGCTGGTCCTCGTCCGGGCGGTCATAAAAATGGCGAATGACGAGCCGTTCCAGGAGGATGCCAAATACCAGCATGAATAGTGTCGCTGCGATCACCGCTACGATGAAAGACCCGGACGCCTCATATGCGACATAGCCGGCGTAACCGCCCAGCATGAACATCGCGCCATGCGCCAGGTTCAGCACGCCCAGCGTGCCATAGATAATCGTGAGGCCGGAACTGATCAGCGCCAGTAGCGCACCCAGCACCAGGCCGTTGAATAATTGGGAGAGGAAATTAGTCCAGTTAAGCATAGTAATGTTTATATGATTCCGGGGACTCGAACGTGGCACCTGAACAGCCGCATACTTGGCACCACGGGCGGCAACTGCCGCCCGTGGTGCCAATCCATGTTGTCAGTACTCAGGTGTAAGAGCCCAGCTTGCAATCGAACGCGTCGGGCTTCTGCATCAGCGGAAGCCCCGGAACGGTTTCCACCACATCCCAGTAATCTTCCTTGTTTTTCATCTCGGAAGGTTTCTTGCCCTTGACGATGAATACCGGTCTGATCAACTGGTGATCTGCCGCGCGCCAGGAAACTTCGCCGACGAGCGAATTGATCTTGCGGCCGGCTTCGTAGGATTTGATCACGTCCGGCGGATAGAAGGTGCCGGCATTTTCCACGGCTTCCGCCCACAAGGCGAATTCCATGTAGGCATTTTCAGCACCCCATTGCGGCTTGTAACCATACTTCTTTTCGAATGATTCGACGAACATCTTGGCGAGGGGGTACTTGTCTTCCAGCGTCCACCAGAAGTCGGTAGCGGCATACACGCCGGCCAACAGCCCACCGCCCACTTGCGGGGCAAGGAACGGTACCTGATAAGGCACCACCAGCTTCATCCTGTCGAGTATGCCGAACTGCTTGGCCTGCTGGATAGACAATACGGCATCGTGACCCCAGTTGACGTTGATCAGCACATCGGCGCCCGAATTGGCCACGTTGAGCAGATACGATGAGAAGTCGGCCGAGCCGAGTGGCGAGACCTGATCGGTGGTCGTCGTCCAGCCAGCCGTAGCGAGATAATCCTGAAACGATTTCGTGACGGTGTGCCCGTAAGTGTAATCGGGCGTCATATAGGCGACCTTCTTGTTCTTGCCGAATGTCTTGACCAGAAGCGGGCCGAGGGCTGCCGCTGCGGTCTGTCCGTAGAAGCACTGACGAAAACCATAACGCACGCAATCCTTGCCAGTGGTGTCGTTGGAGCCGGAGATGCCGGCAACGTAGATCACCTTTTCGCGCTGTGCGAGCTTGTTGAGCGCCACGGCGACCGCGCTGGAAGTCGAGCCGGTCATCAGTATTGCCTTGTTCTCGCTAATGAAGCGCTGCTGCGCCTGCACCGCGTCGTTCGGCTTGGCGGCGGAGTCGGCGACACCATAGGTAACCTTCTTGCCGAGCACGCCCTTCTTGGATTTTGGCGAAATCTTCTTGATCAGCGGATTGCCTTCGTTGATGTGCTCGATAGCGAGCAGATAACCTTTGAGTTCATCTTCGCCCTGCAGGGCATAACCGCCGGTGCGCGGCACGGTAATGCCAATGAACACCGAGTCACCCGACGAACCGGCCGGATAAGTGCCGATAGCCGGATGGCCCGCCGCGAAAGCCTGGCTTGCGAACCCGGCCGGTAGTGCCAGCGCGCCTGCAACGCCCAGGCCGGTGCGAAGAAAATTGCGGCGTTCAAGATTATAGGTATTGGACTTGCGGTCTGACATGACGCTCTCCTTTGGTAATTTTGTAATTATTGTATTTGTTGCGAATGAAAAAACAAAACCCTATCACGAAACGGTCATCCCGATAAATATCGAGGAAGTGATAATACACCGTAGAGAAAAGGGAAAACAGGGAACAGACCACGATTAATTTTCACTGCATCCTGTCAGGACAGGTCGCCCCGACATATTTTTTATCTCGCTTCGGCTCAACATCTCACGAAACAATGCACAAAACAATGGAAATAATGGGGTCAATCTGACCCCAAACTTTTCCTCGAATACGGCATACCTGATCCGATCTAGACGTTAAACTGGCGACGGGTTTGTTTTGATCGAAGATTTTGACAATGACTTCATGCGCCATAAAATAAACCCATTTATAAATACCCGGAAAATATCATCATGGATGACACATCCGACCATAACCTTCTGATCACACAGGAAGCAGCCGCCTTGCTTCAACCCTACATGCGCCATCAATCCGCCATGAATTGGCTCGTGCATGACCGGCTGCGCAGCCCTGTCATCCCGTTCATATTGTTACAGGGGGATTACCACTATCGCGAGCGTGATCTGATCTCGTTTATCATCCATACCCTGGATGCGAAAGCACGTTTTATCCGCATTAATCAAATACTCCACGCCGACCATCGAAAATTGCCCGAACACCGCAGAAAGAATGAACGCAGAAGGACGAAAATGATTGCTTTGCAGCCAGGGATTGAACGCCGGCAAGCGAGAAATCCGAATCGCCGACAGCGCACCGATATGGATCGGCGCACTCGTCCATCATGATCGGAAAAAACGGTCGGCAATGCAATTGCTTATTGTCTTAGTAATGGTGCCGGCAAGAGGAGTCGAACCCCTGACCTGATGATTACAAATCAACTGCTCTACCAACTGAGCTATGCCGGCGTAGGCGCGAATTATAGGGGGTATGGGGCCTTAGGTAAACGGCAAATTATCCGGATTTAATGTTTGCCGGAGCGCCAGATCGAAAATATTACCCAGATACTGTTTAAAAAAGCCAGCAGAAAACCTACGATGCCCAGGAAGCGCCACCCCGGCACTGTCATGACGATGGAAGAGCCGATGATCAGCGCTGCAGTGAGAATACCCATCGTGATACGGCTACTGGCACGGTCGAGCTGATGCCCGAACTGGTCGAGACGTTTCAGGTCCAGGTCGATACGCAGGCGTCCATGTCGCGCTTCACGCAATAGTTTTGCCATGTCGCGCGGCAAGCCCGAAACCACCTCCAGAGCTTCTTTGATATTTTTCCGGCCACGCTTGATGAGCGCCGCAGGCTTGTACCGCTCGGTGATCACGCCGCGCACAAAGGGAGCAAGATGATCCACCATGTGGAAGTGTGGATCAAGCTGTTGGCCGAGTCCTTCCAGGGTAATCAGCGCCTTGAACAGCAAAGCCATATCGGCCGGCAGCACCAGACCATTCTCGCGGATGACAGCGGTGATGTCGGTCAGCAAGGGACCAATCTTGACATCCTTGAGCTGCAAGTTGTCATAACTGAATACCAGTTCTGACACATCGTAACCGAGTTTGGCCTCGTCAACCTCGCCATCTTCGGTCCAGTTCAACACAACGGCAAGCATCCCCTCTTCGTCCTTGTTGGTAATTGCGTCCAGCAAATTCACGATCTGGTTGCGGCGGTATTCGGTGAGGCGGCCTACCATGCCGAAGTCAATCATGCCGACACGATTACCCGGCAAATAGATGACATTACCGGGATGGGGATCGGCATGGAAATACCCGTGCACCAGGATCATCTTCAGTACCGCATCGGCACCGCGGGCGGCCAGCAAGGGCAAATCCATGCCGGCTGCGCTTGCTTCAACCAGGCGCGTACCAGGCACCCCGACCAGCTCCTCCTGCACATTCATAATTTCGCTGGTGTAATCCCAATATACCTTGGGAATATGCACGGTTTCGTCATCTGCGAAATTGGTACGAAAGCGTTCGATATTGTGGGCTTCCATCAACAGATCAAGTTCGCGTCGCAACGAACGCCGGAACTGTGCCAGCATCATGACCGGCTGATACCGGTGTGCGTCGGGAATTTCCTGTTCTGCCAGACGGGCGATGTGTTGCATGATGCGCAGATCTGCTTCGATTTTTTTCTCGATGCCGGGGCGCCTGATCTTGAGAATGACCGGGGTACCATCCTGCAATTTGGCGCGATGTACCTGCGCAATCGAGGCTGCGGCAAAAGCGTCGATATCCAGTTCAAGAAAAATTTCAGTCGCAGGAAGGCCCAGCGCAGCCTCAAGATGCGGTGCCAATTCAGCGAACGGGACGGGAGGCACCTTGGATTGCAGCTTCTCGAACTCCACAATCCACGCCGGCGGGAAGACATCGACGCGCGTCGCAAACAACTGCCCCAGCTTGATGAAGGTGGGACCCAGCTCCTCCATCGCCAGCCTGATCCGCACTGCAGGTTCCTGCTGATTGCTTTCAGCAGCGCCATGCCAGTGAAGAATACGGCCGGCACGCTCCAATACGGTACCAATGCCCAATGCACGCACCATGTCGCCCCAGCCATAGCGAATCATGACCGTAGCGATTTCGTGCAAGCGTGGCAGGTCGCGAACGACGCCAATAGTCTCCCAAAGCATAATTATCGTTATGGATCCTGCAAGTTAATTACTTTGCCTTGTTACGTAATGCCTCGCCTGCCCCAGTCAACAGACCACTGGCGACCAAGGCCATGCGGCTGGTCACATCACGGGCTGCCAACCCGGCACTGATTTTACCCATATGCATGGTAGCTCTTAACCGGGTGGCAAGTAAGGTAAGTGTCTCTCGCGCCTGACCACCTGCATCCGAACCACTTGCTTTAAGATGGCTGGTAACGCGATTCGTTTCCATCATGAGCATATCCGTACTCGTGGTGGCTGCGTGACGAAGCACATCAATCAGCATCCGCTCCGTATCTCGCAATGTCTGCAGCGATTGTTGCAACTCGCCAGTACGAAATTCCCGACCACTGCCAAGCATTTCCTGGATCATGAGTTGTGTGGATTGGGCAAACTTGACCAATGCCTGATCCATGCCATTTATCGCCTCACGCAAGGATCGGGTAATATCACCTCCGCGTTCAGCCAGTCCAAGATTGATACCGGCGCTCACCGACGCCAGCACGGCCTTGATTTCAGCAGAGCTCAATTTCCTTTGCTCAAGCGCCCGCAGGGTGATTTCATGGATACGTGCGTTGATATCCAATCCATCCGCTCCGGCCTGCCTGGCCCCCTGCTTGATGGTTTCCAGCGTCTCTACAGGAATACTATGTTCATCCATAACACGCCCCCGATGCCATAAATACTATTTAATATTAGCCGTTAATCTGTCGAAATGATGATTTTTTCTTTACCGGAGCACAGAAATTCATTAGATTTCATATCCATGCGCATTCTTTTCTTCATATTGGTCAGTTTAAGTCTGTCTGCGTTCCATCCTGCATATGCGGATGAAGCTGACAGCGAAGCAGCCTCGACAGCACACGCTGCCGTCAGTGGTGAGCGTGCCGATTTGCTGTTTTATGCGGTAAGTCTGATCGGCACCGCATATAAGTACGGCGGAAACTCACCACAAACCGGTATGGATTGCAGCGGTTTCGTACGTTATGTATTCAGTAATGTCGCTGGCTTGCACTTACCTCGAAGTGCCCACGAAATCAGCGAAACCGGTGAACAAATCAATGAACGGAACCTGCGCCCGGGCGATCTGGTTTTTTTCCATACAATGAAACGCGCGTTTTCGCATGTCGGCATTTATCTGGGAGAGCATCGTTTCATCCATGCCCCAAGCACTCAAAGCAGCAGCGTGATGATTTCAGATATGCAGGATAAGTACTGGGCGCAACGCTTTGAAGGTGCGCGTCGACTGCTTGCTTTGCCATTGTCGAGCGTTCGCTGAATTACTTGCGTGCGGCAATGCGTATACCTGCATCCTCCTTCCCCGTTTCAGCCTGCGTTGATATAGCCACGTGAATTTACGCAGCATCAAGTTCGGCTTGGGTCTGGGCTTCGCTCTGATATTGAGCCTGATGGTAGGCATCACTCTGCTCGGCTTGAACCAGATGGAGGCGATCAATAATCGCCTGGTAACCATTGTCACTGTCAACGATTACAAAACCGAGCTGGCCAGCATCATGCGCGATGCGCTGCGTGACCGCATCATCACCATGCATTCACTGATACTCAACACGGCGCCGTTTGAGCAGAACAATGAACTGTATGATTTTCATAATTACGGCTCACGTTTTTCCCAGGCATTGCAGGCATTGTCGCTCACCCAACTCAGCGCTAAAGAAAAAAATATTCTAGCGAATGTCCGCAGGCTGGCAGCAATCTCTCAACCTATCGTGATACGCACGGTCGATCTGGCGCTCGATAGAAAAAATAGTGCTGCACTAAAGTTACTGCAAGACGAGACAATTCCGGCCCAAAAAGCACTGGTGCTGGAACTCAAGGCTTTGCTTAAGCTACAGCGCGAAGCCAATGCCAATGCGGCAGTCGATGCTTCCGATGCCTATACGAAAACACGTACGCAAATGATCGTCATGGGTACCCTGGCCGGATTAATTGGCGCCCTGATTGCTTTTATTGCTATACGCCGCACGACGTATCAAACAGGCGAACTGCAAAAACAGAAACTCAAATATCAGACCCTGTTCGAAACCAACTCCGATGCCATTGTAATTATGGATGAGGAAGGTTTTACCGATTGCAACCCTGCTGCATTGAAAATGTTTGGTATTCATTCAGTACAGGAATTCATTGCCCGTCAACCTTATCAGCTAGGTGCACCCATTCAGGCGGATGGGCGTACCGCAACTCAATTCGCGTCAGCTTGTGTGGCGCGTGCGCGCGCCGAAGGCTACTGTTTTCTGGAATGGCTGGGCATGCGGGAAGATGGCAGTGAGTTTCCTGCGGAGATCGCGCTGCATGCCATGACGCTGGATAACAAACGCGTTGTACAAGCCATCATGCGCGATATTACCGAACGCAAACTGGCCGAACAAAGCCTCAAGGAAGCACATGATGCCGCTGTAGAAGCCGCACGACTCAAGGCGGAGTTTGTCGCCAATGTCAGCCATGAAATCCGCACACCGATGAATGGCGTTATCGGAATGGCCAATCTCATACTCAAAACCACTTTGAGCCCTCGACAGCGAGAATATGCCCAAGCCATACACAGTTCGGGGAAAAGCCTGCTCACCATCATCAACGACATCCTGGATTTCTCCAAAATCGATGCCGGCAAACTTCATCTCGAATCGATCGATTTTAATCTGCACGAAACGGTTCTGGAAATAGCCAGTCTGTTCGCGAACAGAGCCGAAGAAATGGCGCTGGGTTTTGATTGCAATTTCAACGCGGATGTTCCAGAACATTTGCGCGGCGATCCCAATCGATTGCGTCAGATACTCACCAATCTGGTAGACAATGCGCTTAAATTCACCCACACGGGGGCAATACATATTACGGTTGCGCGCGTGCCTGAAAAAGATTCTGATACGACATGCTGGATCAGATTTACGGTGCAAGATAGCGGTATCGGTATATCCGTTGAAACGCAAAGCCGCCTGTTCCGTTCATTTTCACAGGCGGATGGCTCCACCACTCGCAAATACGGTGGCACTGGCCTCGGCCTTGCGATCTGCAAACAATTGACGGAGATGATGGGTGGATACATCAGTGTGGATAGCGTTGCAGGACAGGGCAGTTCGTTTCACTTCACCCTGCCGCTGATTCGTGTCGAACCCGGTGCATCAAGCACTCAAGAATCATCTCATCCTGATAACAGAAAATTCATGGGACGACGAATTCTGGTTGCCGAGGATAATGTGGTCAATCAGAAGGTGATACAGCACTTATTGCGCCATCTCGGTGCACACGTGGATATCGCCGCGAACGGCCTTGAAGCAACTGCGCTTGCCAAAACCAGAGCCTATGACCTGACCTTGATGGATTGTCAGATGCCCGTGATGGACGGTTATCAGGCAACCATCCATATCCGCAAAACCATCCCTGATGCCGGACCGATAATCGCCATGACAGCCAACGCCATGCGTGGAGCACGAGAACAATGCCTGGCAGCCGGAATGAATGATTATCTGGCTAAACCAGTCCAGGAAGAAGAGTTGACCAATATGCTGGCACGTTGGCTCAATCATGAAACAGCCCAGCCGGCTAGCGCTAACCAGTCCGATCCTGCCGCGAATGAGCATCCGGTTGACATGCCGGCACTGGAAAAAAACTGCCAACAGGATGCTGCCCTGATTTCGGAACTGCTTAATCTGTATTGCACCAGTACGGCGCCGTTACTCATCGAATTGGGTAACGGGATACAAACGCAATCTGCCAGCAGCACGCGGGCCGCTCACGAGATCAAGGGTGCATCAGCCTATATCGCCGCAAGGGAAATGCAGAATTTGGCCGGCACAATAGAACAGTCCATCAAGGCAGCACGCTGGGATGAGGCAGGTAATGTATTTGAAGACCTGGAAGCCGCTTTTATCAGGGTCCAACTATTTGTAGGCCATCGTGAAACGGAAAATCAATAAGTAATGGACTTCCATTCATCATCCATTACCCGGCAAATATAGGCCGCTCCCCCCGCGACGCCGGTACATTCAGGAATCAGTAATTCAGGTGTTATTGCATATGCATCAAGCGCACCACCACAGGCAAAAAATTTTGCTCCCAGCTGCGACGCGTCCTGCATGAAGCCATATACGGATTTCACCTTGTTATCGGAAGGGTGGATTCCCTCCGCAATACCCCGGATCAGCAACCGGGTAGCGCTACTGGCAAAATATATTTCAACTTCGACATCCATCGCAGCCGCTGCAGCCGCCTGGAAAAATGGTGTGCCGCATAAGTGCGGCTGGTCGGGACTGATGGTCAGCAACATCATTACTAGCTTGTCGGACACAATGATTACTCCGGAAGAACAGGCGTTGAAGCTTACCTGCACGCCCGCATGCCGTCAAAGCCGTACGCGTTTCCGCAAATGATTGAAGCATTTCTCAACACCTGCAGCACCCCAAATACCTTATTTTCTATAAATGAAAAAACATGTACTCTGCAGCAATTAACAATATATAAACCAGCATGACTGCCCATCTGAAACGCTGGATAGCACAGCTTAACGCCCGGCATCGGCTGGCTTTGGCCAGCCTGGCCGGCGTCGCAGTGTTTTTAATGCTCCCTGCTGCATTGCTGGATACGCGTACCATCGCCAGTTGGGACGCAGCTGCCGGGCTGTACCTGTTACTGGCCTGGGCTACCATAGCCGGCGCTGATGCTGAAGCCACCCGCCTCAGCACCAGCAAGAGACAAAGCAGCCTGACAATATTGCTGATCGTATTGGGTGCAGCGAGCATCAGTGTCGCCGCGCTGGCATTCATGTACAAAAGCGGTCACGGTTTGCCGGAATGGAAAAAAATGCTGCATGTGGCGCTTTCTTTTCTGGCGCTGGGATTCTCCTGGCTACTGGTTCATACCCGTTTCGCCTTCCATTATGCACATCGGTACTATGTCGGCGGCAAAGGCGCGCGCGCCGCGCATACCGGTGGGCTGGACTTCCCAGGTGATCGTGATCCTGACTATCTCGACTTCGCCTATTTTTCCTTCGTGATCGGCATGACGTCCCAAGTATCCGACGTCGCTGTCACCTCGCGTGTCATGCGGCGGCTGACGCTGGCGCACGGCCTGCTTTCGTTCGGATTCAATGTCGCCGTGCTCGCATTGAGTGTGAATATTTTCGCCAGCCTGATTTGATGGATTACGCGGGCTATATACACGAATACGGCTACTATGCGGTACTGCTGGGCACGCTGCTGGAAGGCGAAACGATACTAGTCATGGCGGCTGCCGCAGCGGCCCGGGGCTATTTGCATTTACCGGTATTGCTACCCGTGGCAGTCGCCGGAGCAATTATCGGCGACCAGTTTTTTTATTACATGGGACGGTTCTACGGCGATCAATTATTGGCACGTTTCCCCTCCCTGTCGGTCCGGGCAAGCAAAGTGAAAAACCTGATTTCACGTCATCACGCACCGGTAATTGTGGTGTTACGCTTTACCTATGGACTGCGTATCGCAGGCCCCATGCTGGTAGGCATGAGCGCCGTGACGCCTTTGCAGTTCTCGCTGTGGAACAGTCTTGGATCGGTACTATGGGCAGCGCTGATTATCGGCGTTGGCTATGCGTTTGGTGATGCCTTGCAATGGCTGATGGGCAGTATCCAGAAGGCGGAATTGCTGGTACTCGCCGTACTGGCCTTGATCGCTGTGGCTGGCGGCCTGATTGCACATTTTCGCAACCGTAACCCGTCAAAAAAATAGCCTCGCTTCAGTTTGATCCATGAAGCGAGGCTGACTTCCGGGCAGGCAGTCAGGGCTTCTCGAACACCATCACCCCGGAACGGAAATCCACGCGAATGGTGTCTTTTTCGGCAAAATGTCCCGACAGGATTTCCTTCGCGAGCGGATTCTCCAACTGTGACTGAATCGCCCGTTTCAGCGGCCGCGCGCCGAATATCGGGTCGAATCCGACCGTGGCCAGTTCCGCCAGCGCTGCATCGGTGATCTCGAAGCCCATTCCCATGGCTGCCAGGCGCTTGGCCAGATATTGAATCTGGATGCGCGCGATGGAGAGGATATGTGCCTCACCCAAAGCGTGAAACACCACCACTTCATCGATACGATTGATAAACTCGGGACGGAAATAGGTTTTAACCTCGCTCATCACCGCCAGTTTGATGACCTGGTAATCATCACCCGACATCTGCTGGATCATCTGGCTGCCCAGGTTCGAGGTCATCACAATTACAGTGTTCTTGAAGTCCACTGTGCGGCCCTGTCCATCGGTGAGGCGTCCGTCGTCCAATACTTGCAGCAGCACATTGAATACGTCCGGATGCGCTTTTTCCACCTCGTCCAGCAGGATCACGCTGTAGGGCTTGCGCCGCACCGCTTCGGTGAGCGTGCCGCCTTCCTCATAGCCGACATAGCCCGGCGGCGCGCCAATCAGACGTGACACGCTGTGCTTTTCCATGAATTCACTCATGTCGATGCGAATCAAATGGTCTTCCGAATCGAACAGGAAACCTGCCAGCGTCTTGCACAACTCGGTTTTACCTACGCCGGTGGGACCGAGAAACAGGAACGAACCATACGGCCGATTTGGGTCAGACAACCCTGACCGAGAACGGCGGATGGCGTCCGACACCAGGCGCACCGCTTCGTCCTGCCCCACCACACGCTGATGCAGTGCGTCCTCCATCTTCATCAATTTATCGCGTTCGCCCGACAGCATTTTGGAAACCGGAATACCGGTAGCGCGCGACACCACTTCGGCAATTTCCTCAGTGCCGACTTCACGACGCAGCAGCTTGAATTCATGCTTTCCTTCGCCCGCCTCGGCTTGCTTAAGCTGGGCCTCCAACTGGGGCAGCTTGCCATATTGAATCTCGGCGACTTTATCCAGCTTGCCTTGACGCTGCAGGTCGGCCATCTCGGTACGCAGTCGCTCGATCTCTTCCCTGACATGCTGCGCGCCTGTCAACATGGCTTTCTCGGATTTCAGGATTTCCTCTAGATCATTGTATTCGCGCTGCAGGCGCAGCAATTCATCCTTGATCAGTTCCAGGCGCTTGATCGAGGCTTCGTCCTTTTCCCGCTTGACTGCCTCATGCTCGATCTTGAGCTGAATCATGCGCCGCCCCATCCTGTCCATGACCTCAGGGGTGGAATCCATTTCCATTTTTACGCGCGAGGCTGCTTCATCAATCAGGTCAATCGCCTTGTCCGGCAGAAATCGATCGGTGATGTAGCGGTGCGAAAGCTCGGCGGCTGCGACAATGGCCGGGTCGGTAATCTCGACACCATGGTGCACCTCGTATTTTTCCTTCAGGCCGCGCAAAATGGCGATGGTGTCCTCGACTGTTGGCTCGTCCACCAGCACCTTCTGGAAACGCCGCTCCAGCGCGGCGTCTTTCTCGATGTATTTACGATACTCATCCAGTGTGGTCGCACCGACACAGTGCAACTCACCACGCGCCAATGCCGGTTTCAGCATATTGCCCGCATCCATTGCACCTTCCGCCTTGCCCGCGCCGACCATGGTGTGCAACTCGTCGATGAACAGGATGATGCGACCCTCGTCCTGGGCGACTTCCTTCAGTACCGATTTCAGGCGCTCCTCAAACTCGCCACGATATTTGGCACCAGCCAGCAGCCCCGCCATATCCAGCACCAGCACGCGCTTGCCTTTCAGCGTTTCCGGCACTTCGCCATTTACAATGCGCTGCGCCAGACCTTCTACAATCGCAGTTTTTCCCACCCCCGGCTCGCCAATCAGCACCGGATTGTTCTTGGTGCGGCGCTGCAACACCTGGATGGCACGGCGAATTTCGTCATCGCGGCCAATCACCGGGTCGAGCTTGCCCTGCCGCGCACGCTCGGTCAGGTCCAGCGTGTATTTGTTAAGCGCTTCGCGTTGACCTTCAGCATCTGCACTCGCCACGTTCTCGCCACCGCGTACTTGCTTGATGGCGCTATCCAGAGCCTGACGGGCGACACCGTGCTGCTTTAGCAAGCGTCCCACTTCGCCCTTATCGTCACACGCAACCAGTAAAAAAAGCTCGCTGGCAATAAACTGGTCACCACGTTTTTGCGCTTCCTTGTCGGTCAGATTGAACAGGTTATTGAGTTCGCGCGAGATTTGAACTTCTCCGCCATGCCCCTCCACCTTGGGCAAGCGCCCAATGGCATCCTGCAAGGCGCTGCGTAATGCGCGCACATTGCCGCCGGCGCGCGCCAGTAGCGAAGTGGTACCGCCTTCAGTCTGGTCGATTAATGCCGCCAGCAGATGCAACGGTTCGATAAACTGGTTATCCTGACCCAGCGCCATACTCTGGGCATCAGACAACGCTTGCTGGAACTGCGTGGTCAACTTGTCAAAACGCATGGCTTGTTTTCCTTGAATATTTGGACTATCCATAAGATGGAGGGATAGTTTGCAATTTCAACCGGTAGATGTCATCAGGAGGATAAATAATCATGATAAATGGCCCATCTGTCGACGCCCAAAGCCACTTGGAGAACCAGTTTCCACATATCGCCCAGGAATTAGTCGCCAAATGGGGCACACCCGATGTGGAGACCTACATGGCCAACCTGATGGTGGATAGTCGCGGTACCCGTCAGGGTTTTCCATCCGCAGTTGCGGAAGAATTAATGCTGATAGACACGGTTCTGTGGGAACTATCCGATACGCGCAAACAATTTCTATCCACACAGGAAGATTCGAATTTTTCTTTCGGCGGATAGCGGGATTCGTATTTACTCCTGACCCCTTCTCACCGCAGAATGTCGGATTACCAATGTTATTCATTTTGCTGCCATGTCCTCACACGCTGTTTCCCTGCCTGCCGAACTGGTTGATACCGTTCATGCCAATGTTGCTGCCGCACTCAATGAGGATATCGGCAGCGGTGATCGCACAGCTCGCCTCATTCCCGAACACGCTACCGCCAGTGCTGCGGTCATCTGCCGCGAAAAAGCCATCTTGTGCGGGCAGGCATGGTTTGAAGCGTGCTTTCACCAGATTGACCCGGCCGTCAAAATTCACTGGTATACCCGCGACGGCAGCTGTATCGGTGTCGATCAGATGCTGTGCGAAATTCACGGCAATGCGCGAGCATTGCTGACAGCCGAGCGTCCGGCGCTGAATTTTTTACAGACCCTGTCATCTACCGCAACCATTACCAGGCGCTATGTCGAAATGATTGCAGGTACCGGCGCGGTCGTTATGGATACCCGTAAAACACTGCCCGGACTGCGTCTGGCGCAGAAATACGCAGTGTCGACCGGCGGCGGTGCCAATCAGCGCAACGGCCTTTATGACGGCATCCTGATCAAGGAAAACCATATCGCGGCAGCCGGTGGCATCGCCCAGGTTTTGACTGCCGCTGCGCTGCTTGCCGATGGTGTTCCCGTACAGATTGAAGTGGAAAATATCGACGAACTGCAACAGGCGCTGGAAGCAGGTGCAAATTTGATTCTGCTGGATAATTTTTCTATCGACATGCTGTCCGAAGCGGTCAGGCTGAGTGCCGGCCGGGCAATACTGGAGGCTTCCGGCAATATCAGCCTTGATACGATACGTAGCGTGGCCGGAACCGGCGTGCAGCGTATTTCGGTAGGCGGTTTGACCAAACACATCCAGGCAGTGGATTTATCCATGCGTTTCGAATGGGCTGTCTGATCAACGGAAGCTGAAGGTATAAAACGCGTCCACTGCGCTCTGGCTACCCGTTTGCAGGCGCACCGAGACGCGTTTTGACAAGGTGTAATTGATCTTGACCAGACTGGTGGTGCCTGCCAGACCCTGCTCATAACTCAGATACACGTTTTTCGACAGCCGTTTCCCGAGTACCAGGATACTGCTCTCCAGTGTGCCTCCTCCTCTCAGATCCACTTCGCTCAAACCAGTGGCTTGAGCCAGTCGCGCTTGCAGACTGGCCGAGTCACCCATTCCGAGCAGTACGCCTGCCGCAGTCTGCAAAGCGCTGAATTCCGCGGCACTGCTGGTTTCCGTGCCGTGCCCCAATACCAGCCAGGACAGCTTTTCCGTATCCGGCACATCCGGGATGGACACCAGTTTGATTACCGGCGCCTGACCGCTTCCGGTAATGGCCACGCCTGCCTCGACGGTCTGATTTTTGCGCAGTGCCAGGATATTCAATCCCGGGTTATCCAATGGGCCGGAAAAATTGACCACGCCACGTTCGATGCTCAGGCGCTGGCCATAGGCACTGTATGTGCCCTTGGCAACTTGTACGCTTCCTGTAGCGGTGGGCAGGCCCCCGTCACGCGCATGCAGATTGACCAGACCGGTCAGACGCGCATCCACGCCTCGGCCTTTCAGGTAAAACTGGTCACCCAGGTCAAATTCCAGATCAAAATCAAGCGCGGTGGGGAGCCCTTTCCCGGCCGGCGGTTTTTTCCACCCCAGGACAACCACATCCGAACTCAGCGTCGGCGCATCGTCGCGCGGCAATTCGATCAATGCGCGATCCGCCTTGAGTTTCGCTTTCACGCGAATCAGACGCTGCGCCAGGTCGACATTTGCCTTGCCGCTCACGGTGATCTGGCGATCCGGGCGTTGCAATATCGCCAGCTTGTCTGCCAGCAATGCAATCTGCATGACCGGTTTTCCGTCGCGCAACAATGCCGTACCGGTGCCGCTTAAACTGCCATTGCCTGCATGCAGAAGCAGCTTGTTGAGCGTCAGTGTGTCGCCACGCAAGGTGGCGTGCAGTTGTCCACCGGTAAATGCAAGCCCCTGTTCAGGATAATTAAAACGCAGTTTGTCAGCATTGATCGATCCGCTTAATACAGGCGCATTGACCGTGCCGCTACCGCTGACAGTCGCCTGTACCGCGCCATCCAGCGTAACCGGCATGCCCAGCAGCGGGCCCACCCAGGCCAGCGACGGCATATTGGCACTGCCGGTCAGGCTTAACGGCGCATTGCCTGACAAACCCCATTTTCCGTTGCGCTGTGCCAAAGTTGTATCCACGGCAGCAGAAATCGCCCCCAGCGTCGTACCCTGCACGTTCAGTTCGGTGTGGATGCGACTATCAACTGCCTTTAAAACGAGTCCGAAACGTTGAATCCCCAAGGCGATCTTCGGCTCGCTGGGCACCGTGATGTCACCGCGTTCCCGCCACAGTTGTATGCTGCCATTTACCTGATTGCTTGCTGCAAACTGCCATTTCCCTCCCAGGATGAGCGTGCTCTCCACGCCCGGCGTGATATTGGCTAGCCGCATTAAATATCCGCTATCCAGGCCATTCATGCTGCCCCGGCTGGAAATACGCCCGTCCTGCATGGCAAAGTCCTCAACGCGCAGACGGCCATTTGCCAGGGAAAATTCTGCCTGATTGAGGCTGACATGCCCTGCGCCAACTGCAAGCCGGGCGGGCGCATTGAGGACGATCGGATAGCGTCCTGTGTTTACCAGACGCAGAATGCGGCCGTCCCATCCGGTACCATCACGCCAGCCGCCGGTCAGCGTGGCGCGCATATCGACATGCTGATTCTGCGCAGCCAGATTGATGGTATGCGCAGCACGTGTGCCATGCGCCTCCAGTGAGGCACTGGTGAGTTCAAAATCAGCGCTGCGATAACCATGCAGGCGCGCCGACAGATTCAGTGCACCATTAACTCCATTCTGCAGGTCCCCCATTGCCGAGATGCTGTCCAGATGCTGGCTATCCTGCCACACCAGCTTCTGCCCTTGCAGTTTGAAAGTTGCCGAAGGCTGCGCCAGACTACCGGCCAGATTGCCGCTGGCTGTCACGCGGCCGCCGAATCCCTGACCCAACGCCGCGATATTCGGGGCATCCAGATGCCAGTCCAGCCGATCCTTGGCCGCACCAAATGCGCCTTTGACGGCGAGGCGGTTAACCCCAAGACGCAGTGCGATATCGCTATCAAAAATGCGCTTTTCACTCAGTTTGAAGGCGCCTTTCCCCGTCAGTGATTGGCCGCGATAACTGCTTTTCGCCAGGTCAAACATCACGCTGGCACCCAGTTGCGGGCCCAGCTGGCCATTGGCGGTAGCATTGGCGTTGATGTTTGCTGCCGGATAGCCGCCAAAGCGGGACGGATCAAAGTGCCGTAATTGACTCTTGGCACTGAAAGCGCGCTTGCCATCCAGTGCCAGCTTGGCACTGAAATCAAATTCGCTTCCCCCGGCGGCCAGCAGCGCACGATTGATCATCAATTGATCACCGGCGTGGCGCGCATCCAGGGCGATGCGATAACCTGTTTCGGTCAATTCCGCGATTAATGTTTGCTCCCCCTGATCCGCACCCAGAGCAAGCTTGCCTTTCAGATGCGTGGGGCGCAGCGCTTTGTACAAGCCATGCAAATTCAAATTGGCCGTATTCAGATCGAGCGACAGCAAACCCTGCTTCAAATCCCCCGCCCCCTTGAACTGCCCGCCCTCTCCCAGATCAAGCTTGAGTGCCTGCAAGGCAAACTGATCCACTTTGCCGCCAAACCGGGCCTGCAGCGACTTGACGGGCAGGCGCCCGGCATCCACTGCACCCGGCAAACGGTTAGTCAGACTCAACCCGCCATCGAAGGTATCCGCTTTACCTGCCTGGAGCGTCAATCCGATATCCATGTCGGTGTGCGGCAGATTAGCCCCCAGCCGTCGCATATCGAGTTGACGCGCCTTGATGTCCGCTTGCAGCAGCGGCGCCGATTGAAAGGGTGCAACTAACGCCTGCCAGCGACCGCTGGCTGCACCCGACTGCCCTGTTCCCTGCACATCCAGCCGTGCCAGCGTACCGCTGATTACGCTATGCGCAGCGTAATCATGTATACCATCATTGCGGGCAAAATCCAGGGTACCGTTGATCGTAAATGGTGCAGTGTCCGCGAGCCGGACCTCGGCCTGGCCTGCTCCCCACGGGCTCTGCATGCCGAATTTGCCTTGGTACACATCGTCGGGATTGGTCAGCGTCAAGCGTACCTGCGACAGCGGCCAGCTTTGCGTACCCTTGTGTATCGTCAGGTGTTCAATGCGTGCGCCCGGGATAGCCAGCCCGTATCCCAAATGCAGCGTGGCAGGCAGCTTGAGTGGCTCCGAACTGGACTTGATCAGGGTAATGTCGAGGCTGGCGGCGCTAAGCTTCTGGATCAGCAACTGATGCTCATACAATAATGCATGCGGCGACCAGTCGAGAATGACATCTCGCGCTTCGATACGTCTTTCCGGCGTTTCGATACTCAGCCGTTTGAATTTAAGCGGGCCGTACAATGAGCCGCTGACGCCTTCAAAACTCAATTGACCGCCAGCCAGACGCATCGCAAGACGGGTGCCGAGATGTAATGTTGGCTCACGCCCGCCCAGCCATACCAGGCCAGAAACCAGCACCACCAGCACGCCCAGCCACACTATCAGTCTGCCTGCCCAGCGCCGCGCCAATTGGCGCTTACCCATCAAAATGATACCCCGATACTGAAATGCAGGCGCACTGCATGCACCGCCTGACCATAGGCCAGATCCAGGTTGAGCGGGCCGACCGGACTTTTCCAGCGTGCGCCAATGCCGTAGCCTTGGGCCAGATGCAGATCAGGTACGCTATCTGCGGCATCACCTACGTCATAAAATACCGCTGCGCCCCAGCGCTCGGTCAGCCAGTGGTCATATTCGACACTGCCCACGGCGAGATAGCGTCCGCCCACGACCGCATCCCCCTGTTTCACACCCAGACTCAGATAGGAGTATCCACGCACCGATTGGTCTCCACCGGTACGAAACAGGAAATCCGAAGGAATCCCGTTTCGGCTGCTGGCCAGCACGCCACCCAGCTCGCCGCGAAAAATCAGACCGTCACGCTGGCCGACCGGCAGGTAATACACTGCCCGCGTGTAGCCGCGCACAAAATCCTGGTCCGACAACAATGCACGCGTGGCACCACCCAGTTGGGCGCTGAACACATAGCCACGGGCCGGGAACATCGGATTGTTCACATTGCGATATGTCCAGATATAGTTGAGGGTGAGTGCCTTGAGGTTGTTTCCGGCCGCGCCCGCGATGGATTGATGTTCGATCTGGTACTGTGCCGCCAGTGTAGTTTCTATGCGGCCTTTGCTGCGCCGCCGCTTGACACCGGCACCGCTGCGCACACTGGTCTCGCCTTCGATATCGGTGCGCTCATGAAAAGCATTGATGCTGTCCAGATAGCCCAGATCACTGCGTGGCAGCTGTAGCTCGGTATTCAGGGATTGTTGTTTGGTTTCAAGTTTGACCAGGGTTTTGAAACGCCAGCCACGTTGCATGATATTCAGGTCCTGATACTCGATCTGCCCGCGCAGGCCGCTATCGGTGCTCACACCGATACCAAAACCGAGCTTGCTGGACGGATTTTCCACCACATTCACCTGTACCGGAACGTTGTCCGGATGCGCCGGATCAGTGTCGGCAGACACGCTGACACTGCGGAAATAGGTCGTATCCTGCAAGCGCGCCTGCAATTCCAGCAATTTAGCCTGTGAGTAAGGTGAGCCCGCCTGGATCGGGTTGATGCGTTCGACAATACTGCTCGGATAACGCTCCAGACCACTGATATGCAGTGTGCCAAAGCTGAAGGCCGGGCCACTGTCCAGTATCACATTCAGGATAACTTTACGGGTTTGTGGATTCACCACAGCCTGGCTGGAAGCAATGCGGGCCGATGGAAAACGATTGATCAGCAATGCTTTCAAGGCATCGCGCTTGGCAGATTCCCATGCCGCCTGACGAAACACGCTGCCCACGGGCAATTGCCATGTCTGGCGTAAGTGAGCGAGTAATTTGTCGCGCACCTGCGGCATCTGTTCCACCGGGCCCTGCAAGGATAGATCAATATTCTCTACCTGCGTAGGCACGCCGGGAACAACAACAAACCGTATTTGAATCGGCTTGTCCCGCAACGCAATCGAAGCCGTGATTTCCGGGGAATAAAACCCCTCGGTAGCAAGAAGTTTACGGATATCGTCCGGTGCCGCCTGATACAGCCTTTGCAGCTGCGTGGCATTCAAAGCCTGCGTATTGTGCCAGCGATTGATATCCAGATTGCTTTGCAGCAAATCGTGATAAGCCTTGGGCACATCCAGTTCAACCCGATAGTCCAGTCCTGCCGCAGCAGCAGGGAATATCACGCTGATCAGCAGGCAAACCAGCACCAGCAAGATGCCCGGAAACCCGCCCGCACGCCGATACCGGAACAGCTTAATCAACTGCTTCAGCCATCACGCTGCAACCAGATCAGGCTCGCCATACGCCCTGTGACACCATCACGCCGGTACGAATAAAATCGCGCAGGCTCCGTGTATGTACATGCGCCGCCGCCATATATGCGGGTAACACCAATGCGCTGCAACCGCATCCGCGCCAGCGCATGAATATCAGCCAGCCATTTGCCCGGCCGGTACGCAACAAATGCCGCGGAAGCCGCCGGTTGCTCGGCAATAAACGCGTCACGCACCTCGTCGCCCACCTCAAACGCCTGCGCGCCGATCGCCGGGCCCAGCCATGCCATCACGCCTGCGCCGGGGAGATGCATGGCAGCGACGGTCGCCTCCAGCATGCCGCCCAACAACCCGCGCCAACCTGCATGCGCGGCGGCGACCACGTTCCCTTCAACATCGCAGAACAGCACCGGCAGGCAATCGGCAGTCAGCACAACACATACCCGCTCTGCCCGGCGCGTCACACTGGCATCGGCCTCGGTTGAGGCGATATCGCCATCAGCGTCCAACACCCGGATGCCATGTACCTGTTGCAGCCAGACAGGTTCAGCGGGCAGCGCCGTGCGCAAAAAGGCGCGGTTCTGTGCCACGCTGGCCGGATCATCCCCGACATGATCGCCCAGGTTCAGCCCGGCATAGGGCGCTGAGCTTGCGCCGCCGGTACGCGTTGTCACGAATGCCTTCACGCGAGCCGGTGCCGGCCAATCCGGAATGAGCCAATCTGGATTCATGCGCGCTCTGTTCTTAAATGATCCAGCAGGATCTGAAAATCCGCGGGCGGTTCCACTTGCCATTCCTGTAGTGCATTCGTAAGTGGGTGCAGCAATCCCAGCCGGGTAGCATGCAGGGCCTGGCGCTTGAAATCGCCCAACACCGCGGCCTGGGTGTTACGCCCGTAGACCGGATCTCCCACCAGCGCATGACCAATGGATTGCAAATGCACGCGAATCTGATGGGTGCGGCCGGTTTCCAGCACACAGCGAATCAGGGTGTAGCGGCCCATCTGTTCGAGCACGGTGTAATGCGTGACGGCCTCGCGGCCGGAATGCACCACTGCCATTTTGGTGCGCTGGCTGGGGTGGCGGCCGATGCGCGCGTCGACCTTGCCGTCTTGCGCGATCAGTCCGTGCGCCACAGCCAGGTATTCACGCTTGACGCTACGCGCCTGCAACTGGCGCACCAGATTGGTTTGCGCGGTAAGTGTTTTCGCCACCACCAGCAGGCCGCTGGTGTCCTTATCCAGCCGGTGCACGATACCTGCACGCGGCACCCCGGCCAATTGCGGTGCGTGGTGCAACAAAGCGTTGAGCATGGTTCCCTGCCAGTTTCCACTACCTGGGTGTACCACCAATCCGGCAGGCTTGTTGACCACCAGCAAGGCATCATCCTCATGGATAATCTCCAGCGCGATGTCTTCAGCTGCAGCGGGCACTTCAGCCGGATGCATTTCGGGCAGGACCTGCACCTGCTCACCCCCCCACACCTTGTCCTTGACAGACAGCAAGCGGCCATTGACCGTCACCCGCTCATGCCTGATCCAGTCCTGAATGCGGCTACGCGAGTATTCCGGCAGCAATGCAGCCAGCGCCTGATCCAGCCGCTGACCCGCACTGGCAAGGGGGATTTCCGCCATAATTGCGGATTCGGCAGAAGTGTTTAGAGTATAATCTGGCAACTGTTTTACGGGCGATGTCATGAAACGAAGTTTACTTGTTTTGTTGGTGGTACTGCTGGCCGGTTGTGGTCTGTTACCCAAGACTGTGGATGAAACGCAGGGCTGGTCGGCGCAAAGGCTCTACTCTGAGGCCAAGGACCAGCTCAATTCGGGTGGCTATGAAAAGGCTATCAAATATTTCGAAACGCTGGAAGCGCGCTATCCTTACGGACGCTATGCGCAACAAGCCCAACTGGAAGTTGCCTACGCCTATTACAAGGACAATGAACCGGTTTCAGCCATCGCGGCCTGTGACCGCTTCATCAAACTGCACCCCGAACATCCGAATGTGGATTATGCCTATTACCTGCGGGGGTTGGCCAATTTTACCGAAGACCAGGGATTATTGGGACGCATTGGTGATCAGGATATGACCGACCGTGACCCCAAGGCGGCAGGCGAGTCATTCGATTCATTTCAGCAGCTGGTCACGCGTTTCCCAAACAGCAAGTACGCCCCGGATGCACTGGCGCGCATGAAATACCTGGTGGATGCCCTGGCCTCACATGAGGTGCACGTTGCGCTGTACTACTATAAGCGTGATGCCTATGTCGCAGCCAGCAACCGTGCGCAATATGCAATCGAGCATTATCCAAATTCACCTGCGATCGAGCAGGCACTCGCGATACTTGTTAAGTCCTATGACAAAATGGGTATCAATGATTTGCGTGATGATGCACTACGGGTATTGCAAAAAAACTTCCCGAACAGCAAATATGTGGCGGGCAATTTTGACAAGAGCAAACCCTGGTGGCGCTTCTGGCAGCTCTGAGTTATTCGATGCAGCAATCCTTGGCAAGACTTGATGCAAGCCTCGCCAAGGATATCAAATTGCCGTATCGCCGGTCTCGCCGGTACGAATTCGCACTACCTGCTCTACCTCGGTAACGAAAATCTTGCCATCACCGATTTTTCCGGTGCGGGCCGCATTCACAATCGTTTCCACCGCCTGATCGACGAGATTATCCGACACGACCAATTCGATTTTTACCTTGGGTAGAAAATCCACCACGTATTCTGCACCGCGATAAAGTTCAGTGTGGCCTTTCTGGCGGCCGAACCCTTTGACTTCGGTAACAGTCAGTCCGGTAACACCGATTTCAGATAAACCCTCGCGGACTTCATCGAGTTTGAACGGCTTGACAATCGCTTCTATTTTTTTCATTTCATTCCCTTTGCATAAAATAATTCAGCCCGGCTTGAACCGGGAAGTGATTGGATAACGGCGGTCCTTGCCAAATGCACGCGGCGTGATGCGAATGCCTACGGGCGCCTGACGGCGTTTGTATTCACTGCGGTCTATCATGATGATCACGCGCGCCACTTCTGTTTCATTGTAGCCTGCGGCGACAATTTCGGCTGGCGTCTGATCCTTTTCGACATAGCGCTCGATGATCGCATCCAGAATATCGTAGGGCGGCAACGAATCCTGGTCGGTCTGGTCAGCCCGCAATTCGGCGGAAGGTGCGCGATCAATGATGCGTTGCGGAATCACCGGCGCAATGCCATTGCGGTAATTGGACAGTCGATATACCAGGGTTTTCGGCACATCACGCAACACCGCGAAGCCACCCGCCATATCACCGTACAGCGTCGCATAGCCGACTGCCATTTCGGACTTGTTGCCTGTGGTCAGCACGATCTGTCCGAACTTGTTGGAGAGCGCCATCAACAGCGTGCCGCGGATGCGCGCCTGAATGTTTTCTTCGGTGAGGTCAAACGGCAAATCATTGAATTCACCGGCCAGTCCCTCAAGAAAGCTATCGAACACGTTCCTGATCGGTAATTCGCTGTATTTCACACCCAGCGTCGTCGCCATGATACGGGCATCCTCCAGACTGATATCGGCGGTGAACTCCGACGGCATCATCACCGCATGGACCTTGTCGGCACCCAGCGCATCCACTGCCACGGCGAGCGTCAACGCTGAATCAATACCGCCGGACAAACCCAACAGCACGCCGGGAAAGCCATTTTTCCCAATATAGTCGCGCACCCCCAGCTTGAGCGCCTCGTATACGCATGCCTCGGTACCCAGGGCCGGTACGATCTCGCCGGTGCGCGGCGACACGCCTTCCATTTCGACCAGATACACGCCTTCGGTCAATGTCGGGAACTGACTGGTGAGCTCGCCGTTGGCGTTCATCGCGAATGAGCCGCCGTCGAAAATCAGCTCATCCTGCCCCCCCAGCAAATTGCAATACACCACGGGCAGGCCGCTTTCGTGGATACGTTCGCGCATCACCTGATAACGTTCCTGCTGCTTGCCGATATGAAATGGGGAGGCATTGAGCACCAGCAGCACTTCCGCCCCGGCCTGGGCTGCGCAACTCGCCGCGCCCTGCTCCCACACGTCGGCACAGATATTGACACCGAAACGTACATTATCCTGTTCGAACACGCAGGCTTGCGTACCTGCGGTAAAGTAGCGCTCCTCATCGAACACCGTGTCATTGGGCAGACGCTGCTTGCGATAAATCGCCTCGATTTTTCCATCGCGCAGCACCGACGCCGCATTGTAGCGATGTGCGCCTTCCTTGAGCGGATGCCCGACCACCAGCGTGATGCCCTGTGCCGCGTCCAGCAGGCTGTTTAATGCCGTCGCGCATTGCGCGTAAAAATCATCGCGCAATAATAAATCTTCCGGTGGATAGCCGGACAATGACAGCTCGGGTGCCAGCAGAATCGTCGCGCCCGCCGCCTTGGCATATGCCGCAGCAGCGCGAATCCTGGCTGCGTTGCCAGCCAGGTCGCCGACCGTGCAATTGATCTGCGCCAGCGCGATTTTCATCGTTGCATGGCCGTCTGCACCGCCGCGCCCATTTCAGCCGGGGATTGTGCCACCACTGCCCCGGCCGCTTCCAGCGCGCGCATCTTGGCTTTCGCGGTACCGCTGCCACCGGCAATAATCGCCCCGGCATGTCCCATGCGCTTGCCCTTGGGCGCAGTACACCCGGCAATGTAGGCGGCCACCGGCTTGGTGATGTGCTGCTTGATATAGTCGGCTGCTTCTTCCTCGCGCGTGCCACCGATCTCGCCTACCAGAATGATCGCCTCGGTTTCCGGATCGGCCTGGAACATGGCCAGACAATCAATGAAATCCAGCCCCTTGATGGGATCGCCGCCGATGCCGACGCAGGTTGTTTGCCCCAGCCCTAACCGGGTAGTCTGGTGCACTGCCTCATAGGTGAGCGTGCCGGAGCGAGAAACAATACCTACCTTGCCACGCTGGTGGATGAAACCCGGCATGATGCCGATCTTGCATTCGTCCGGCGTGATGATGCCAGGGCAATTCGGGCCGATCAATTTCGCACTATTGGCACGTAACGCCGCTTTCACATTCAGCATATCCAGTACCGGAATACCTTCGGTGATACAGACGATCACGGCGATGCCCGCATCCGCAGCTTCCATAATGGAATCCGCCGCATAATTGGCCGGCACGTAAATCACGCTGGCATCGGCGCCGGTTTGGCGCACCGCCTCGCGCACTGTGTTGAATACCGGCAAACCAAGGTGGGTTTGCCCACCCTTGCCCGGCGTCACGCCGCCCACCATCTGCGTGCCGTAGGCCAGCGCCTGCTCGGAATGAAACGTGCCCTGCTTGCCGGTAAACCCCTGGCACAGGACTTTGGTGTGCTTATTAATCAGTATGCTCATGTCAGGAACCTTGTACTGCCGCAACTGCGCGTTGCGCTGCATCGGTCAAGCCGTCGGCAGTGATGATGGATAAGCCGCTTTCGGCCAGTTTTTGCTTGCCCAGTTCCACATTGGTGCCTTCCAGGCGCACGATGACGGGGACTTGCACGCCTACCTCCTTCACCGCCTGGATAATGCCATCGGCGATGATGTCGCAGCGCATGATGCCGCCGAAAATATTCACCAGCACGGCGCATACCTTGCTGTCCGAAAGGATGATCTTGAACGCCTTGGCGACCGTTTCAGCCGTTGCACCCCCGCCCACATCGAGAAAATTGGCCGGTTCGCCGCCATGCAGCTTGATCAGATCCATGGTCGCCATCGCCAGACCGGCGCCATTCACCATACAGCCGATGTTGCCGGCCAGCGCGATGTAATTGAGGCCGGCTTCCTGCGCGGCGACTTCCCTGGCGTCGATTTGCGTATCGTCACGCATGTCGGCAAATTTTTTCTGCCGTCCCAGCGCGTTATCGTCCACGCTCATCTTGCAGTCCAGCGCGACCATGCGCCCGTCTCCGGTAATCACCAGCGGGTTGATTTCCAGCAGGCTCAGATCGGACTCGGTGAACAGTTTATACAGCGCACGCAGCATGCGCGTCAGGTCACCGATGTGGCTACCGGTAAGTCCCAGACCAAACGCCAGATTGCGACACTGGAATTCCTGCAGACCGAGCAACGGATCGCATAACTCACGCAGAATCTTGTCCGGTTGGGTTTGTGCGACTTCCTCGATTTCCATGCCGCCCGCACTGGAAGCCACCACCGCGACGCGCTCTGTTTCCCGGTCCACCAGCAGACTCAGGTACATTTCACGCGCAATCGGCAAGGTTTCTTCCACCAGCAGCTTGCTCACCAATTGCCCGTCCGGGGCATTCTGGTAAGTCACCAAAGATGTGCCCAGCAGCGCTTGCGCAGCTTCCAGCAATGCGGCTATGGATTTCACCAGCCGCACGCCACCTGCCTTGCCGCGACCACCGGCATGGATTTGCGCCTTCACCACCCAGGCGTCACCGCCCAGATAGCCGGTCGCGGCGAGTTCGGCGTGGGTCGGATCTTCCACCACAATCCCGCGCGGGGTAATGATGTTGAACTCGCGTAATAACTGCTTGGCCTGATATTCGTGTAAATTCATGCTGGAAATGTTTTTTAGCAAAAACCGAATTGTGTCGGAAAACCCATGAACACGCCACAACCAACGCAGTTTCGCGTGCTGACCGGCATGCACGAAATTGCAGCCAACGCCTGGAATCGACTTGCGGGCAATCAGCCTTTCCTCTCTCACGCCTTTCTGCACGCGCTGGAAACCAGCGGTTGCGTGAGCGCTGAAACCGGCTGGCTGCCGCAACACCTGACACTCTGGGAAGGCGAACATCTGGTCGCCGCGATGCCGCTTTACGCCAAAAGCCATTCCTACGGCGAATACGTATTCGACTGGGCCTGGGCAGAAGCCTATCAGCGCAATGGCCTGAGCTATTATCCAAAATTGTTGTCGGCGATCCCCTTCACGCCGGTCAGCGGAGCGCGCCTGCTGGTCGACAGCGATGCCAACCGGGTACAACTGGCTCATGCCGCCATCGAACATGCGCAAGCGATCGGCGCATCATCCTTTCACTGCCTGTTTCCAACCCCGCAGGATAGTGCCGCATTACAACAAGCGGGATTGATGATCCGTCACGGCGTACAGTTTCATTGGCTCAACCATGGATTTGCCAGTTTCGAGGCCTATCTTGCTGCGATGAGCCATGACAAACGCAAAAAAATCAAACAGGAACGGCGCCGTGTCAGCGAGGCGGGCATTCGCTTTCGCCAACTAACCGGCGCAGACATTCGTAGCGAGGACTGGGCATTTTTCACCGGTTGCTATGACAATACCTATCGCGAACATTGCTCTACCCCCTACCTCAATCTGGATTTTTTCCAGCGCATAGGCCATGCACTGCCGGATAACGTGCTGATGATCGTCGCCAGCCGCGAAGGACAGGACATTGCCGCTGCCCTAAATTTCTACGACAACACCACCTTGTATGGGCGCTACTGGGGCACACATGCCTATTCACCTGCGCTGCATTTCGAGACCTGCTACTACCAGGCCATCGAATTTTGCATTTCGCGAGGTATTCAGCTATTTGAAGGCGGCGCACAAGGCGAACACAAACTGGCGCGCGGATTTTTACCGATAGAAACCAGCTCTGCCCACTGGCTGGCTCACCCGCGTTTTGCGGAGGCGGTAGAAACTTTTCTGGAACGCGAATCGTTGGGCGTGGCCGATTACATCGGGGAATTAAATGAGCATTCCCCGTTTAAAAACACTTGAGTACCAAATGCATCCGTACGGAAACTTTAATGTGTGGTGCGCATCTGGTCGCGCACCTGTTTGAGCAATTTTGGCGCAAGCGGCGTTTCGGATATATTAGGCACGGAATTCTTGGTAGCGGCAATATTCAGACAAACTAATATCGGTGTATTTTATTTTTGAATATATCCCCGTTCAAAGATCCAGATCACTACAGAGTTGAGCTAATCCATGAACGAAAATGTGTTGAACTAAACCGCTATCGCGGTGGCTCCCGAACCCACCGACCCTCTCCGCACACCTGCTGCACCTGACGTAAAAATCTCCGATCCTTGATCGCGGGGGATGTCCCCGACACACTCAAGGAGACGA
>NZ_JBTSEG010000034.1:0-28327 GCF_054605375.1 Sulfuriferula sp.
GCCCTGCTTTGTGACGGTAAAACTTTCCATGCGACATGCGGAGATGGCGGCACGCTGCGCATCCTTGAACTGGAACTGGACGGACAAATCATTGCACCAGCCGACTTTGTCCAGCAATATGGTCGCCATTCAGTACCCCTGATATAAATTTTCAACTTTTAAACGAGTCTATTCATGAAAAAAATCCTTATCCTCGGCGTCAACGGTTTCATCGGTCATCACCTGTCCAAGCGCATCCTGGAGACCACCGACTGGGAAGTCTACGGCATGGACATGAATCGCGACCGTGTCGCCGAGTTTGCCGGCAACGAGCGCTTCCACTTCTTCGAGGGCGACATCACCATCAACAAGGAATGGATCGAATACCACGTCAGGAAATGCGACGTGGTGCTGCCGCTGGTCGCCATCGCCACTCCGGCCACGTATGTGACCGACCCGCTCAAAGTGTTCGAACTGGATTTCGAAGCCAACCTGCCGATCGTGCGCCAGTGCGTCAAATACGGCACGCGCGTGCTGTTCCCGTCCACCTCGGAAGTCTACGGCATGTGCCATGACACCGAATTCGACCCGGAAAATTCCGAGCTGATACTCGGCCCGATCAACAAGCCGCGCTGGATTTACTCGTGCTCCAAGCAGCTCATGGACCGCATCATCTGGGCTTACGGCATGCAGGGCGTGCTCGAATTCACCCTGTTCCGTCCGTTCAACTGGATCGGCGCCGGGCTGGACAGCATCCATACGCCTAAAGAGGGCAGCTCGCGCGTCATCACCCAATTCCTCGGCCACATCGTGCGCGGCGAGGACATCAAGCTGGTCGACGGCGGCAATCAGAAACGCGCGTTCACCTACGTCGCCGACGGCATCTCCGCGCTGATGAAAATCATCGACAACAAGGACGGCGTCGCCAACGGCCAGATCTACAACATCGGCAACCCGGTCAACAATTTCTCGGTCAAGGAACTGGCAACCATGATGCTGGAACTGGCCAAATCCTACCCCGAATACCGCGACAACGCCGCCAAGGTGAAGATGGTCGAAACCAGCTCCGCCGCCTACTACGGCAAAGGCTACCAAGACGTGCAGAACCGCGTGCCGAAAATCGAAAACACCATGAAAGACCTGGACTGGAAGCCCGAGTACAGCATGGAACAAGCGCTCAAGCACGTGTTTGATGCGTATAAGGATCAGGTCGCTGCGGCGAGGGACTTGGTGAATTAAGGCAGAGGTTTCGAGGGCGGGTTTGCCCGGTTTGCGTAAGGCCTAAGCAGGATGCCAATAAGCGAAGCGCATTGCACCGGATGCGGCGTCCATTCGGCGCAATAACGATTGCGCCCTACGCGGGCTGAGGCGTTATGTACGATTCGGCAATCCGAAACAGGCTTGGCCATACTCGCACCGCTCCATTTACCCCCCGGACTTTCAATTTATTGAAGGAACGGAACCGTATGAAGTGCTACATGAATTCGACATCTTGGTCACGCGCACTAACGAGTATTACATCGTAGTCGCGATATTTGGAGAGGAATATGCTCTCAATCTCGGCGGACCAGAGATTGATGGTTACGAACATTGGTTGAAGACAAACGACAACAAAAGCCCTCTGTATTTCGGGAAAAATGCATGAAGACGCATAACCCATCAATCCACCGGACCTGCGCAAAAAACCGCGCAGGCCGGTGATTTCAGACGTTAGCGGTAAGGAGTCAACATTGGATTGGCAAAAAATATTGGTAAGTGTTGAGGATGTGCTAATCCCTCACTATGGCTTCGATGTATACTAGAGAGGCATGTACCTTTATCTGTTAAATCAAACTCGGATGAGGGGCTTTGAAAGTTCCACCATTCCGCTGTCAACCATATCAAGTGCGCTTAACTGCTCTGCATGGCAAGCTAGGAAAACCATTCGTCAACTTGCCGAGAACGGGTGCATCGAGCTAGAACAAACACGAAATGGCCATACAGTTAGAGTTCTACTTCCTGATGAGCTTGGAATTTCAATCCACCACGCAGTTGAGGTACAACTCAACATTGAAGACATTGATTTCTTTAGTGGCAGAAAATACCTTTCCTCTCTGATCAACCGCGAACGAAACAGGTGTTTTTTCTGTCTATCAGCAATTTCAGCAGAAAATTGCGAGTTAGATCATGTTGTCTCACAAGTTAATGGCGGAAATAATAGTTACAGAAACATCGTCGCGGCATGCCACAAGTGCAACACACGGAAACAGGCTTCTGAATCCGAGGATTTTCTGAGAGATTTATACCGTAAAGGGCTTTTGAGCGAGTCCGAAATTGAGGGGCGATTGTCAGCCCTTGAAGCATTAAAAAATGGCGATCTCAAACCCGAAGTGTAAAACCGCTAACCCGACAGTCAAGCGGCGCAAAAAGCGCGCAACCCCTCACTTTTACGTTGACGCTGTAGAAAAACCCTCTGACGAAAAATCGGACCAACAATGAATAAAAATCGACCTCTCAAAATGCGCTGTATTCAACGATCGTGGACAGGGGAAGGATCAAGTGACCCCCGAAAACCGGTTTGCCTGACCCCTCAAGTAGTTTTTCTACAGCCTCGTTGGGCGGTTCTCAATTGAATCTTAGGAAATCACCCCCATATTATACAGACGGCGCGTTGCCGTAGAACCATAACCGTTAGGAGAAAGTAATGGCAAATGCTTATGTTGAGTACCGACCGAAATCAAACAACCAGACACATGGAGTAACTCACCATGTTGTCATCGTGAATGAAGCAGAGGTAGGCGGCACATTCACTACTCAGCTTGCAGCCGAAAAGTGGGCCTGCGCTCAGGGCCATACGGTACATGTTGCACGGGAACGACACCTTCAAGATCGTCCAACCCCAGCACACTGGCGTAAATCTGATTGCAAGGCAAAATAGGAAAATCAAAGAATCAAAGGGGCAAGCACGATTTATTACAGAAGCACAGGAAGAAGCACAGGGTCAGGCCTTGACTGTTGCTCGAAAAGGCGATGTTTTAACACGCTAACAAGATGCCGGGGCAGGGCAAATGGCATTTCGCAAGCTGCCGTAGGCCGGGGATTGCCCGGCGGCAAGTCCCTTTCTCTTGTTTGCCCAAGAGAAAGGAACCAAAGAGAAAGGCACCCCACTGCACCGGTCCTTCGGACTACCCTCGATTTGCCGCTCAAGCCGGGCGGCTGCGGAACTCGCGCTACGCGCTCAAACAGTCCTCGCCGAAATCCCCCGGCTTGATCGGCAAATCGAGGCAGCGCAGAAGGGGATAAAACCGGCACAGAAAACATCCGGTGCAATGCGCTTCGCTTATTGGCACCTTACGTTGCGCCTTATCCGAGCTAGCTTTACAAGACCAGTTACGAGTGCCATTATTGGCGCTACTTAACGTGCTGGAGAGCATCATGGCAAGCGTCATTCTGGCGGAAACCGCTGCGAGTATTTCGGAATTAAAGAAGAATCCCATGGGGACGGTTGCGGCTGGCGAGGGGTTTCCGGTGGCGATACTCAACCGCAACGAACCGGCTTTTTACTGCGTCCCGGCGAAAGCTTACGAGGCATTGATGGAGCGGCTGGAAGACCTGGAACTGAATGCGTTGGCTGATGCCCGCGCGGGTCAGGCTGAAATCAAAGTCAAGCTGAATGAGCTATAACCTTGCCTTTAAAGAGGAGGCCTGGAAGGAATGGGGCATGCTCGATAACAGCGTGCGCGAGCAGTTCAAGAAAAAACTGGAAGAGCGCTTGCTGAATCCAAATGTACCCGCATCGAAACTGTCCGGTTCGAAACACCGATACAAGATCAAGCTGCGCAATGTCGGCTACCGGCTGGTCTATGAAGTCCGCGATAGTGAGTTGGTGGTCGTGGTTGTCGCCGTGGGCAAACGCGAACGCAATGCAGTTTACAAGGCCGCAGCGCTACGTTGAACTTTCAAACCCGATCTGCACCGCCTCGCTCATGCGGTACAATCTCTCGCCAATTGCACCCGCAATTTTCCACCATCTGTTAAATGGATTAAACCGTGCGCCTGCTTGCCCTGAAAATCGACGTCGACACCTACCGCGGCACGCGCGAAGGCGTACCGCAGCTGGTGCGGATGCTGCAAGCCCATCGTGCGGGTGCGACCTTCCTGTTCAGCCTCGGCCCCGATCACACGGGACGGGCGCTGCGCCGGGCATTCCGCCCCGGCTTCATGAAAAAAGTGTCGCGCACGTCGGTGCTCGAACATTACGGACTGAAAACTCTGCTCTACGGCACGCTGCTGCCGGGACCGGATATCGGCCGTGGCTGCGCCGATATTTTGCGCAGCGTGCGCGATGCCGGTTTCGAGACCGGCATCCACACCTTCGACCACGTCAAATGGCAGGACTATGTGGCCGGCAAGGACGCCGCATGGACGCAGCGCGAAATGGCGCGCGCGATGCAGCGTTATACGGAAATCTTCGGCCGGCCTGCATCTACCCATGGTGCGGCAGGCTGGCAGATGAACGATAGCGCCTTCGAGCAGGAACGCCTGTGGGGCATGACGTATTGTTCCGATTCGCGCGGCACCCATCCTTTCATCCCGCTGCTGGCGAACGGGCAAACCGGTTGCCCACAACTGCCCACCACGCTACCCACGCTGGATGAACTGATCGGCGCCGACGGCGTGGATACCAATAACGTCGCCGATGCCGTGCTGGCCATGACCCAGGCTGAGACGCCTACCGGCCATGTCTATACCTTGCACGCCGAACTCGAAGGCATGAAGCTGGCCCCGGTATTCGAACACCTGCTTGCCGGCTGGCAGCGCCAGGGCTATACGCTGGTTTCCATGGCGGATTATTTCGCTGCGCTGGATGCTGCCGCATTGCCGCGTGCCCGCGTCATGCCGGGCGAAATCGCCGGGCGCTCCGGCACGCTTGCTGTGCAGCTTTAGCACCGATGGCGCAACCTCAAACCGGGCAGCGCGGGCTGCCCGTTCCGCTGACCTGGTTTCTATTGCTGGCCGTCGCCTGGCTGCTGCCCGGTCTGATCGGGCACGACCCGTGGAAGCAGGACGAAACCTACGTTTTTGCCATCATTTATCACATGCTGCAAGGCGGTAACTGGGTAGTGCCGATGCTGGCCGGCGAGCCCTTCATGGAAAAACCGCCGCTGTACTATTGGGTAGGCGCAGGACTGGCGCACACATTTTCGCCCTGGCTGCCATTGCATGACGGCGCACGCCTCGCCAGCGGACTGTTCAGCGCCATCACGCTGATGTCGACCGGGCTGGCAGCACGCCGCTGGTGGGGCAAGGGGCATGGACGGCTGGCTGCGCTGGTATTGATTGCATGCTTTGGCCTGCTGTATGAAAGCCACAGCATGATTACCGACGTGCCCATGCTCACCGGTTTTGCGATGGCCGGTTACGGCTTTGCGTTGAGCCGTGAACGCGCGTGGCCTGGGGGGATATGGCTGGGTACCGGCGTAGGGGTGGGGTTTCTTGCCAAAGGCCTGCTGGTTCCCGGTGTGATCGGGGTCACCGCATTGCTGCTGCCGTTGCTGTTCGGCACCTGGCGTCTGCGTGTTTACGCACGGAGTCTGGGTATCGCGCTGCTTGCCGCGCTGCCGTGGCTGCTGATCTGGCCGATCATATTGTATGAGCGCGCGCCGCATCTGTTTTATGTGTGGTTCTGGCTGAACAATGTCGGGCGCTTTCTGGGTTTTTCGGTACCGGAACTCGGCGCCGGCAATGAACCCTGGTTTTGGCCAAAAACCTTGCCGTGGTTTGCGTTTCCGGCCCTGCCGCTGGCGCTGTACACGTTGTGGCGACAACGCGCGCGCATTACTGGCAGCCCGCCGCTGCAATACGGGCTGGTGGCTTTTGCGGTGTATCTGGCGGTTTTACTGGTCTCGGCTTCGGCGCGTACGGCTTACGGCTTGCCCATGCTGGCGGCGCTGGCCGTGCTGGCCGTGCCCTCGGTGAACACGCTGCCGAATGGCTGGAATCGTTACAGCGACATTGCCGCCCGTTTGTTATTTACCGCCATCGCTGCCTTGATGTGGACGGTATGGAGCATCATGATGGCCACCGGTCGTGCGCCCGCGTGGCATTTCCTTACCCGCGTGCTGCCTGCGGACTATCACATGCTGTTTAACCCGCTGACGTTTGCATTGGCGCTAGTGGCGACCTTGGCTTACTTCGCATCCTGGCGCTGGCTACCACGCCTTGCTGCGCGCGCGGTGGTCAGCATGGCTACCGGCATCACGCTGGGCTGGTTGCTGTTTTCCATGCTGTGGCTGCCGTGGGTGGATGAAGCCAAAAGCTATCGCAGCGTGTTCGAGTCCATGCAACCCTATCTGCCTGCGCAGCGCCGCTGTGTGGAAAGTAGCGGCCTGGGCGAATCCGAGCGTGGCATGCTGCATTATTTTTCCAATGTGCTGACCCTGCGCCGTGAAATACACCCCGTAGTCAATTGCGACGTGCTGCTGGTAGAAGGTGCGGCGGATCATCCACCCCGCCCTGCCACACCGGGTTGGCGCCAGGTATGGCAGGGAGAACGGCCCGGAGATAACCAGGAACACTTCTGGCTATTCGTGCGTTAACCGACTCAGCAATTTATTTATTGCGCATTGCCCGCGCCAGCGCATCCGCCATGGCACCGCCTGCCGGTGCAGGCACGGCAGCCTGACGCACCTGCTTCGGCGTGGCTTTGGATTCAGACTTGTCGCGCGCAACCGGTGCCGCATCGCCTAGCCGCATGGTCAGTGCCACACGCTTGCGCTGCACATCGACTTCAACCACTTTCACCTTCACCACATCGCCGGCCTTGACCACGCTGTGCGGATCTTTGACAAACTTGTCAGCCAGCGCGGAGATGTGCACCAGGCCGTCCTGATGCACGCCCACATCAACGAACGCGCCGAAGTTGGTCACATTGGTGACGACACCTTCCAGCACCATGCCGGGCTGTAAATCCTTGAGGTCTTCCACGCCGTCCTTGAAGATGGCGGCTTTGAACGCCGGGCGCGGATCGCGGCCGGGTTTTTCCAGTTCGCGCAGGATGTCCTGCACCGTGGGCAGGCCGAAGCGCTCGTCGGTGTATTGCTTTGCATCCACTGCGTTGAATACGCCGCTCTGACCAATCAGCGCGCGGCCATCGGGCTTGCCATCCAGACGCGCCAACAGATCGGCAAGAATGCGCTGCGCGACCGGGTAGGCTTCCGGGTGGACGGCGCTGGCGTCGAGGGGATTGTCGCCGCGCACGCGCAGGAATCCGGCCGCCTGCTCGAAGGTTTTCGCACCCAGGCGCGGCACCTGCTTTAACGCTTCGCGGCTGGAGAACGCACCGTGTGCGTCGCGGTAGGCCACGATGTTTTCGGCGAGCGCGGCGGATAGCCCGGAAATGCGCGCCAGCAACGGCACCGAGGCCATGTTCACATCCACGCCCACGGCATTGACGCAATCTTCTACCACTGCATCCAGGCTTTTGGCGAGTTTGAACTGGCTGACATCGTGCTGGTACTGGCCGACGCCGATGGATTTCGGGTCTATTTTCACCAGCTCGGCCAATGGGTCCTGCAGACGCCGCGCGATGGACACCGCGCCGCGCAGACTGACGTCGAGTTGCGGAAATTCGCGCGCGGCGAATTCCGATGCGGAATATACCGAGGCACCCGCTTCCGACACCACGGCTTTGCCGAGCTTGAGTTCGGGATGCTTGCCGATCAGTTCGGCAGCCAGCTTGTCGGTCTCGCGCGAGGCGGTGCCGTTGCCGATACTGATCAGTTGCGCACCGTGCTTGTGGGCCAGCAACGCCAGTGTGTGCAAAGCGCCGTCCCAGTCGTTGCGCGGCACATGCGGATAAATGGTGGCGGTATCGAGCAGCTTGCCGGTGGCATCCACCACCGCCACCTTGACGCCGGTACGCAGGCCGGGATCGAGGCCGATGGTGGCACACGGTCCGGCCGGCGCAGCCAGCAACAGGTCGTGCAGGTTGCGGGCAAACACGCGGATCGCCTCCTCTTCGGCGCGCTCGCGCAAGCTGCCCAGCAAGTCCAGTTCAAGATGCAGCGAGAGTTTCACGCGCCAGGTCCAGCGCACCGTATCGGCCAGCCATTTGTCGGCGGCGCGGCCCTGGCTAACAATCCCGAAGCGCCGGGCGATCATGCCTTCGCACGGATTGGAGGTCGCGCCCTCGTCCAGGTCTTCCGGCAATTTCAATGACACCCGCAGCATGTCTTCATTGCGTCCGCGGAACAGTGCCAGCGCACGATGCGGCGGCACCGCTTTCAGCGGTTCGCGATAATCGAAATAATCGCGGAATTTCGCACCGGCTTCCTGTTTGCCTTCCGTCACGCTGGATACCAATATGCCGTTTTCTTCGAGATGCGCGCGTAGTTGACCCAGCAGCACGGCATCTTCGGCAAAGCGTTCCATCAGGATGTGGCGCGCACCTTCCAAGGCAGCCTTGGTGTCGGGGACCCCCTTATCGGCATCCACATAGCGAGCGGCTTCCGTTTCCGGCACCCGTGCAGGATCGTTCAACAAACCCTCGGCAAGCGGCTCCAGGCCAGCCTCGCGCGCAATTTGGGCTTTGGTGCGGCGTTTCTGCTTGTACGGCAGGTAAAGGTCTTCCAGCAATTGCTTGGTATCGGCGTGGGTGATTTGGTTTTGCAGTTCCGGCGTCAGCTTGCCTTGCTCGGTAATGCTGGCAAGAATACTGCCGCGCCGCTCTTCCAGCTCGCGCAGATAACCCAGGCGTTGTTCCAGGTTGCGCATCTGGGTGTCATCCAGGCCGCCGGTGGCCTCTTTGCGGTAACGTGAAATGAACGGCACGCTGGCACCCTCGTCAAGCAGGGCAATGGCGGCAGCAACCTGATTGGGACGGGCGCTGAGTTCGGTGGCAATGCGGTGTTCTATGGATGGCAGCATGTAAGACAATGACAAATGAAAGCCTGTAACTATGCAGAAAGCGCGTCAGGCTGGCAAGGTATAATCACGAAACTTCCGTGGCAAAACGTTTTTTAATACTATCCATGTCCACTACCGATACCCTCACCCGTTTCCTGTTTGAATCCGCCCCGGTGCGCGGCGAACTGGTCAGCCTTGACGCCACCTGGCAGGAAGTGCTCAAACACGCCGATTACCCCGCGCCGCTGCAAATACTGCTGGGTGAATTGATGGCGGCTGCGGCATTGCTGAGCGCCATTCTTAAATTCGACGGCGGCATGATTATGCAAATGCAAGGGAGCGGCGCGGTCAAACTGGTGGTGGTGGAAGCCACGTCTGATCGCACGCTGCGCGCTGCTGCAAAATGGGAAGGTGAAGTACCCACGGGCAGTCTGGAGGCATTGCTGGAAGAAGGCCGCTTTGTCATCACCCTTGATCAATCCGCCAGCGGCAAACAGAACTATCAGGGCATCGTGCCGTTGACGGGCGTCAGCGTAGCCGAGGCACTGACGCATTACATGCAAAATTCCGAACAGCTCGATACGCAAATCCATCTGGCTGCCAATACGCAGCGCGCAGCCGGCATGCTGATCCAGCGCTTGCCGGGCGTGGAAGCTGCCGACACGGATGCCTGGAACCGCGCAGAACATCTGGCAGCCACCCTGAAACCGGCGGAATTACTCACGTTACCGGCTGAAACCATCTTGCAGCATCTGTTTCATGAAGAAGATGTCCGTGTGCTTGAGGCCGAACTGGTCAGCTATCGCTGCACCTGTTCGCGCGAACGGGTCGCCGACATGCTGAAAATGCTGGGTCGCGAGGAAGTGGAAGCCGCACTGGCGGAACGCGGCGAAATCGAAGTACGCTGCGAGTTCTGCAACCGCCAATACCGTTTTGATCCGGTCGATGCAGCGCAGCTGTTTGTCGCAGTGCCGCCAGTGCCGGCGCCGCAAATCAAACATTGAGGTCATTGGTCATGCTCAAAAGCCACCGCACAAACCATCACCGCTCACGCAAACATCGCGCCAAGAAAGCCGGACTGCCGCCCGGTTCACTGATGCACATGGGCGAAATCAAAGCAGCGACGGCAGAGTTGTCGGTGATTGAATACGACAACAACGGGATGACCGAGGCAAAATTTGCCGACACCGCTGCCTGGCGGGCGTATACGCTACAGCACGCTGTGCACTGGCTGAATCTGCATGGCTTGCACGACATTGCCGTGCTGCGTGAAATCGGCACGCGTTACGCCCTGCACCCCCTGGTGCTGGAAGATATCCTGAATACCGACCAGCGCCCCAAGGTTGAATCCTACGGCGATTACCTGTTTGTGGTGGCACGCTATGTGAGTTATGAATCCGATAGTTTGATGCTGAGTTCGGATCAGGTCAGTCTGGTTTTGCTGCGCAACGCCGTGTTGAGTTTTCAGGAACGATCCAGCGGTGCATTCGAGCCGGTGCGCGAGCGTTTGCGCAACGAGCGTGGGCAGATACGCAAGCTTGGCGCGGACTATCTGGCGTACGCGCTGCTCGATGCCATCGTGGATCAGTATTTTGTTGTGCTGGAACAATTGAGCGAACGCACCGAAGAACTGGAAGATGCGCTGCTGGAAAAACCTGATCAGGAATCGCTGCAAACCCTGCACAAACTGCGCCGCGCTACGCATAACCTGCGCCGCGCGGTGTGGCCGCTACGCGAGGTACTGAATACCCTGATTCGCAACGAAGAGGGATTTTTCCAGCCCGGTACCGGGCTGTACCTGCGCGACGTCTACGACCATACCGTGCACATCGTCGAATCCATCGAAGCCCTGCGCGACCTGCAGGCGGGGATGCTGGATGTTTACCTGTCCAGCCTGAGCAACCGTTTCAACGTCGAGCTGCGCGCGCTGACGGTGATTACTACCCTGTTCATGCCGGCCGCGCTGGTGGCGGGGATTTTCGGCATGAATTTCAAGCATATGCCGTGGCTGGCGCTTCCACATGGTTTTGGTCTGGCAATGGGGTTGATGGGCGGCATGGCGTTCGTCATGATCGCAATATTCTGGCGGCGCAATTGGCTGCGCTGAACGCGCTTTCCCTGCTTCACACGGTATTCGGCTACCCGGCGTTTCGCGGACGCCAGGCCGAAGTGGTCGAGCAGGTGGCGAACGGCGGCGACGCGCTGGTGCTGATGCCCACTGGCGGCGGCAAATCGCTGTGCTACCAGATTCCCGCGCTGCTGCGCGAAGGTACCGGTGTGGTGGTGTCGCCGCTGATTGCGCTGATGCACGACCAGGTGGCGGCGCTGCGCGAAGCCGGCGTACGTGCCGCTTACCTGAATTCCGCACTGTCGGCGCAGGAGGCGGGTGCAGTAGAGCAAGCCTTTCTGCGCGGTGAGTGGGATCTGCTCTATGTCGCGCCGGAACGGCTGGTCACGCCGCGTTTTCTGGATTTGCTCGGACGTGCAAAACTCGCGCTGTTCGCAATTGACGAGGCGCATTGCGTATCGCAATGGGGACATGATTTCCGCCCGGAATACATCCAGCTTTCGCTGCTGCACGAGCGTTTTCCCGAGGTGCCGCGCATCGCGCTCACCGCCACCGCCGACGCGCAAACCCGCGCCGAGATTGTCACCCGCCTGCAACTGGAAGACGCGCGCCAGTTCGTCTCCAGCTTCGACCGCCCTAACATCCGCTACCAGATCGTGGAGAAAGCCGACCCGCGCAAGCAACTGCTCGACTTTATCCAGGCCGAGCATCGCGGCGACGCAGGTATCGTGTATTGCCTGTCGCGCAAGAAGGTGGAAGAAACTGCGGCCTGGCTGGAAAAACAGGGCATCCGCGCCCTGCCCTACCACGCCGGCATGGACGTGCAAACCCGCCAGCGCAATCAGGATGCCTTTCTGCGTGAAGACGGGATCGTCATGGCCGCAACCATTGCGTTCGGCATGGGCATCGACAAACCCGACGTGCGTTTCGTGGCGCATCTCGACCTGCCCAAAAGCATCGAAGGTTATTACCAGGAAACCGGCCGCGCCGGGCGCGACGGCACGCCTGCCGACGCGTGGATGACCTACGGCCTCACCGACGTGGTACAGCAGCGGCGCATGATCGAATCCGGCGACGCCGACCCGCAATTCAAGCGCGTCGGGCTGGCCAAGCTTGACGCGCTGCTGGCCATGTGCGAGGCCACCACCTGCCGCCGCGTACGCCTGCTCAACTATTTCGGCGAGGATGCCGAAGCATGCGGCAACTGCGACGTGTGCATCAGCCCGCCGGCTACCTGGGATGGCACCGTCGCCGCGCAAAAGGCATTGTCCGCCGTGTACCGCACCGGCAGCCGCTTCGGCGCGGTGCACCTGATCGATGTGCTATGCGGCCACGCCACCGACAAGGTGCAACAATGGGGGCACGACAAACTCACGGTATTCGGCGTGGGTGTGGAAATGGACGAAAAAGGCTGGCGCGCGGTGTTTCGCCAGCTCGTCGCGCAAGGCTTGATAGGCGTGGATCACGACGCCTTCGGCGCACTTACCCTGACCGACAAAAGCCGCGCAGTGCTGAAAGGCCAGCAGCAGGTGTGGATGCGCCAGGAAATCGCTGGCAAAACCGCACGCAAATCGCGCCGCCCCATCGCCGCGCCGGAAAACCCGGTGGACGACGCACTGTTCGAAAAACTACGGGTGTGGCGCCAGGCCGCCGCACGCGAGCACAACGTCCCGGCCTATGTCATTTTTCACGACGCCACTTTGGCGCAGATTGCACAACTTCGTCCGGCCACACTCGACCAACTGGGCAGCGTTTCCGGCGTCGGCGCGCGCAAGCTGGAAGCCTATGGCGAAAGCATACTGGCGGTGGTGAATGCGGCTGGGTAAGGCGGGATAAAGGCAAGGCAAAAGGCAAAAGGCAAAAATCAAAAGGTGAAAATTCACGACCTCCCCGGATACTGATTTCTCATTTTTGCCTTTTGATTTTTGCCTTTTGCCTTGCCTTCTGCGCATTGCCTTGCCTTCTGCACAGGTTTCTGCTGCGGTAACTGGAACACCATTTTCTGGCGGGTATTCAGGGTTTTGTTAGCCATTTTATTCGGGCTCAAGCGTACGGCTTTTGTCCGGAAAAACCTGCAGGAATTTGCCCAGTTTCGGCGCTACCACAAACTGGCAATAGGGCTGCTGCGTGTGATTACGGAAATATTCCCGGTGGTATGCCTCGGCTGGATAAAAGGTCGTGACCGGACTGATTTCTGTGACAATCGGATTTTCCCAGGTCTGCCGCGCCGTCAAATCCGCCACCATTTTTTCGGCCGCAACCTGCTGCTCGGGTGTGTGGTAAAAAATCGCCGAACGATACTGCGTGCCGCGGTCATTACCCTGACGATTCAGCGTAGTTGGATCGTGTATGGTAAAAAACACTTCCAGCAGCGTTTCCAGCTTCAATTCCGCCGGATCGAATTCAATCTGCACCACCTCCGCGTGGCCTGTTCTTCCTGTGCAAATATCCTCATAGCTGGGATTATCGAGATGACCACCCATATAACCGGAAGTCACCTTGTGCACCCCCTGCAGGCGCTCATATACCGCCTCAAGACACCAGAAACAACCGCCAGCAAGCGTGATGGCGGACAAAGCGGGCGCAACAGATGGATTGGACGTCATGGCGCTTCCTTTTTTGGTGGTGCAAAATACAAACGGTACGAATTTAAACTTCCCAAGCAGAAAATGAAAGCATGAATAATGTACTTCCTGACACTGATGATAAAGTTACGCTGATCCATGCTCAATGAACCCATTTTCCTGTTCGGTATGGCAGGGCCGTCACCACACGACAATCCACGTACGCTAAGCTGGAAGGCGCGGCTGCACTGGCCGATGTTCTTCATCACCCTGCTCACCATCCCGGCCTTTTATCTGGAACTGGCCGCACCGACGCCGGCAATCGGCAATGCCGGGCGGGCTTTGTACGGCATCGTCGCACTCGCCTATGCGGCACACCTGATCATGATGCTCGCACTCAGCCATGCACGCACGGTCTATCTGCGCCGCAACTGGGTGGATGTGCTGGTGATGCTGGGGGTCGCGCTGAGTCAGGTTGCCGGTTCGCTTGGCACCTGGTCGGGTGTGGAGTGGGTGCTGCGCATGACGCTTGCCGCGTTGGTGCTGCTGCGCCTGATGGGATATCTGCGCGGCCTGTTTACCCTGAAAGGGGTGATACCGATTGTGTTTATCGGCACGGCCACGCTGATGATGTCAGGCGCGGGGTTTTACTGGCTGGAACCCGGTATTCACAGCTACGCCGACGGCTTGTGGCTGGCTTTTACTACCGGCGCCACCGTGGGGTATGGCGACGTCGTGCCGCGAACAGCCGCCGGCAAGGTGTTCGCCGTGTTCGTGGTGTTGCTGGGCTATGCAATATTTTCTCTGGTGACGGCAAGTATCGCCGCATTTTTCATGGATGAAGATGAACGGCAGATGCGCCGCGAGATGCATCACGATATCAGAGCACTGCGTGGAGAAATCGAAGCCCTGCGCGCGGAATTGCATGCCGGTGAAACCAGCCGGCGGGAATCTGCACCGGATATAAAATAATACCGCACAAAAAAAGCCGGCTCAAAAACCGGCTTTTTCATGCACCTGAAATGCTGCTTATTTCTTCATTGCATCCTTGGCACCAGCAACTGCGCCTTTGGCGGCACCTTCAACAACCGCAGCGGTATCTTTAGCGGCGTCTTTGGTTGCATCAACAGCGTGGCCGGCAGCTTCAGCGGCCTTGTCGGCGGCGATTTTGGCATCCTCGGTTACCGCAGTTACTGCGTTTGATGCATCCGTGGCGGGTGCGGTCATATCCGGGGCCGGGGCAGAAGCATCAACAGCGGGGGTGGGGGTTTCTTCTTTTTTACTACACGCGGCCAGGGTCATGGCCATCAGCGCAGCAATCAAAAGGGAACGAGTCATTGTCATCTCCAGTCTATTTGGCAGTGAAAAAATCCTGCTGACTTATTACACTCCGCCAAAGGAACCGGCGGCATGACGAGCGGCAAAAGTTCCGTCCGTCCATGAATTATACTCATGCATTATCCCCAACCCGGGTTAGGTATCAGTTTTTTCTACGAATTTTCCCAGCCATGGCATGATAAAATGCATGCCTCGATTATCCACAGGATGCCTACCGATGTTTAACCTTCAGCACACGCTTGCCCAAACCGACCCCGATCTCTGGAAAGCCATGGAGGCAGAACGCGTCCGTCAGGAAGATCACATCGAGCTGATCGCGTCGGAAAACTATACCAGCCCGGCGGTCATGGAGGCGCAGGGTTCGGTGCTGACCAACAAATACGCGGAGGGTTATCCGGGCAAGCGCTACTACGGTGGTTGCGAGCATGTGGATGTCGCCGAACAACTGGCAATCGACCGCATCAAGAAATTATTCGGCGCAGAAGCGGCCAACGTGCAGCCCAACTCCGGATCGCAGGCCAACCAGGCTGTATTTCTGGCCTTTCTCAAACCGGGTGACACCATCATGGGCATGAGTCTGGCCGAAGGCGGCCATCTCACCCACGGCATGGCACTCAACATGTCGGGCAAGTGGTTCAATGCCGTCGCTTATGGTTTGAACGAAAAAGAGGAAATTGATTACCCGCGCATGGAAGCCCTCGCCCGCGAGCACAAGCCCAAGCTGATTATCGCCGGTGCCTCGGCCTATTCGCTGCATATCGACTTCGAGCGCTTTGCCAAAATCGCCAGGGAAATCGGCGCAATTTTCATGGTGGATATGGCGCATTATGCCGGATTGATTGCTGCGGGCGTATACCCCAACCCGGTGCCGCACGCGGATGTAGTGACGTCCACCACGCACAAGACGCTGCGCGGCCCGCGCGGCGGCATTATCCTGATGAAAGCCGAACACGAAAAGGCGATCAACTCCGCCATCTTCCCGGGCCTGCAAGGCGGCCCGCTGATGCACGTGATTGCCGGCAAGGCCGTGGCATTCAAGGAAGCCATGGGCAAGGATTTCAAGTTATATCAGGAACAAGTGGTCGACAATGCACGTGTAATGACCAAGGTGCTGCAGGAACGCGGCCTGCGTATTGTCTCTGGCCGTACCGATTCGCACCTGTTCCTGGTGGACTTGCAACCCAAAAATCTCACCGGCAAGGAGGCTGAAGCCGTGCTCGGGCGGGCGCACATTACGGTGAACAAAAATGCCATCCCCAACGATCCGCAAAAACCTTTTGTCACCTCCGGTATCCGTATCGGTACGCCGGCGATGACCACACGCGGCTTCAAGGAACTGGAAGCCGAGCAATTGGCGCATCTGATCGCCGACGTGCTCGATGCACCCGGCGATGAGGCAGTTATCGCACGGGTGGCTGCTGCCGCGCAGGCGTTGTGCAAAAAATATCCGGTATACGGATGAACCGGGACGAACAGCCATAACAGGCTGTTCCCAGCCAACTTTATTCGGCCACTGAAATGTTTTCATGAAATGTCCATTCTGCAGCGCATTCGACTCCCAGGTCGTGGATTCGCGCCTTTCCGAAGCCGGTGATTCGATTCGCCGGCGGCGCCGCTGCACGTCTTGCGACAAGCGTTTTACCACCTACGAAACCATCGAGCTGCGCCTGCCGCAAGTGGTCAAGAGCAACGGTGTCCGCCAGGAATTCAGCCAGGAAAAACTGCACGAAGGGTTCCGCCGCGCACTGCACAAGCGCCCGGTACCGACCGAATACGTGGATGCCGCCATTGATCGCATCGTCAAGCAGGTTCTATCACTGGGTGAACGTGAATTGCTTGCGCGCCAGATTGGCGAGATGGTGATGGGCGAGTTAAAGCGCCTGGACAAGATTGCCTACATCCGTTTTGCTTCGGTATACAAAAGCTTCAAGGATGTGGATGATTTCCGTGACGTGCTCAAAGATTTTGATAAATAAGCCGGTGTTTTCGCAAGCAGATTACCTTCATATGGCGCACGCGCTACAGCTTGCGGAGCGTGGCCTGTACACTACCAGCCCGAATCCGCGCGTAGGCTGTGCAATTGTCAAAAACGAGGTGATGGTGGGGAGCGGCTGGCACCAGCAGGCCGGGCAGCCGCATGCCGAAATCCACGCGTTGCGCGAGGCCGGTGAAGCGGCGCGCGGCGCGACGGCCTATGTCACGCTGGAGCCATGCAGCCACCATGGCCGCACGCCGCCCTGCGCCGAAGCGCTGATCGCCGCAGGCGTGGCGCGCGTCGTGGTCGCCATGCAGGACCCCAATCCGCAGGTAGCGGGCAATGGTCTGGCTCAGTTGCAGCAGGCCGGCATTGCGACCGAATGCGGCCTGCTCGAAACGCAGGCCCGCGAACTCAATGCGGGCTTTATCAAACGCATGGTCATGGGGCACCCGTGGTTGCGTATCAAAACCGCGAGTTCGCTGGATGGCAAAACGGCGCTATCCAGCGGCATCAGCAAATGGATTACCGGCGAGGCAGCGCGCCGCGACGTGCACCGCCTGCGCGCCCGCTCATGCGCCATTCTGACCGGTATCGGCACGGTGCTGGCGGATGACCCCGCATTGAATGTGCGCGATATTGAAACCACGCGCCAACCGCTCAAGGTCATTGTCGATTCTCGTCTGCAAACCCCACCCTCGGCTAAAATACTGGGCGGTGCTTCAACCCTGATTGCCTGCTCTGAACCGGATGCCCGGCGTATCGCCGCGCTGGAAGCCGCCGGTGCAGAAATCCGTTGCCTGCCGGGTGATGCAGGACAGGTTGACCTGGGTGCACTGTTGTCCATACTGGCGCAGCGCGGGATCAATGAAGTGATGACCGAAGCCGGTGCCACACTCAATGGCGCGTTGATTGCGGCGGGATTTGTGGACGAATGGGTGATGTATATCGCCCCGATATTGCTGGGCGACACGGCGCGCGGCCTGTTTGCGCTGCCCGAGCCGGCGCAGATGGAGGAACGTCGCAAACTGGCCATACAGGATATCCGCCAGATCGGTACGGATATGCGTATTACTGCACAATTTGAAAAGAATTAATATGTTTACAGGCATTATTCAAGCAGTCGGCAAGATCGCAACCGTGCAAGCCCGCAATGCGGATGCGCGGCTGACGATCGACGCAGGCAATCTGGATTTGAGCGATGTGGCACCGGGCGACTCTATCGCCTGCAACGGGGTGTGTCTCACCGTCGTGGCGCTGGATGCACAGCACTTCTCGGTAGATGTCTCGGCAGAAACATTTCGTTGCACCGTGGGCTTTCCCGAGCACAGCCTGGTCAATCTGGAAAAAGCGTTGCGACTGTCGGATCGATTGGGCGGCCACCTGGTATCCGGCCACGTCGACGGCGTCGGCGAAGTGCTGCGCTTCGACCCGGTAGGCGACTGCTTCGAGCTGCTTATTCGCGCGCCAGGCGAACTGGCAAAATTCATCGTGACCAAAGGCTCGGTGACCGTCAACGGCGTCAGCCTCACCGTCAATCGCGTGGACGGTGACCGCTTCAGCATCAACCTTATTCCGCATACGCTGGAACATACCAATCTGCATGCGCTCCAACCTGCCAGCCGGGTCAATCTGGAAATGGACATGATGGCGCGCTACGCCGAACGCATCCTTAATTATCGAGACCAAACATGAGCCTGAGCCCTATCGAAGACATCATCGCCGACCTGAAAGCCGGAAAAATGGTCGTACTGGTGGACGAGGAAGACCGCGAAAACGAGGGCGATCTGGTCATGGCGGCCGAATTTGCCACCCCCGAAGCAGTCAACTTCATGGCCACGCACGGACGCGGCCTGATTTGCCTGACGCTGACCGACGAACGCTGCAAGCAACTGGGATTGCGCCAGATGGTGGCTGACAACCAGACGCCGTACAGCACCGCGTTCACGGTCTCCATCGAGGCGGCAACCGGCGTGACGACAGGCATTTCCGCCGCCGACCGGGCGCTCACCATCCAGGCCGCCGTCGCCAAACACGCCAAAGCCACCGACATCATCCAGCCGGGCCACGTTTTTCCGCTGCGCGCCCAACCCGGCGGCGTGCTGATTCGCGCCGGCCACACCGAGGCGGGCTGCGATCTGGCTGGCTTGGCCGGACTGGAACCCGCCGCAGTAATTTGCGAAATCCTCAAGGATGATGGTTCCATGGCACGTCTGCCGGATTTGCTGGAATACGCCAAAACCCACGGTTTGAAAATCGGCGCCATCGTTGATCTGATTCATTACCGCAGTCAGAATGAAAGTCTGGTGGAGCGTGTCGGCAGCCGTCAGATCAAAACGGCTTATGGTGAATTCCAGCTCATTGCCTATCGTGAAAAAATATCCGGCGCTGCTCATCTGGCTTTGGCCAAGGGCGACATCAGTGCCGCCAGCGAAACGCTGGTGCGCGTTCACGAACCAGTATCGGTGATGGATGTACTCGAAGTCGGCAGCTGCACCCATGCTTATAGCGTTAATCAGGCACTGGCAAGGATTGCCTCCGAAGGTAAGGGGGTGGTGGTTCTGCTGCACCGTCCGGAAAATGCAGCCGACTTACTCACACGTGCTCTACCGGCACCCGAAACCCAGCTTCCGCAAAAATGGGACGTACGCAATTACGGTATCGGCGCACAGATATTGAAAGACATCGGAGTCGGAAAAATGCGCCTGCTCGCAACCCAGCGTAAAATGCCTTCACTATCCGGTTTCGATCTGGAAGTAACCGGTTACGATGACAACGCTTAAACCTGCCCACTCCTTGCATCGTACCCCAGCAAGCTAATCGGCCTCTTCAGGAGAAATAAACATGGCAAGTTACGACAATATTCCCGAGATTGAATCCAGTCTCGACGGCAGCGCTTTACGCATCGGCATCGTCATGAGCCGTTTCAACATGGACATTTGCGAAGGATTGCTGGCCGCCTGCAGCGCCGCACTGACCAAACGTGGCGTAAAAACAGACAACATGCTGCTGACCACCGTACCGGGCGCGCTGGAAATCCCGCTGGCACTGCGCAAAATGGCCATGAGCGGAAAATTCGATGCACTGGTGGCGCTAGGCGCCGTGGTGCGCGGCGACACCTATCATTTCGAAGTGGTTTCCAATGAAATGGCCAATGGTATCGCGCGCATCCAGCTCGATACCGGTGTGCCTGTCGCCAATGGTGTATTGACCACCGATACCGATCATCAGGCGACTTCACGCATGTCAGTGAAGGGTGCGGAAGCCGGCGAATGCGCGATTGAAATGGCCAACCTGCTCAAACAATTATGAGCGGTAACCGTCGCAAAGCTCGCGAATTCGCAGTACAGGGCGTGTACCAATGGTTGCTCAACCACCAACCCAGCACCGATATCGTCAAGCAGCTGCGCGACGATCCGGTATATCGCAATATCGATGAGCAGATGTTCCTGGCGCTCTTGAACGGCGTGATCGGAGAGGCGCCTGCGCTGGACCAGCGGCTTGCGGCCTACCTGGACCGCAAACCCGAAGAACTGAGTCCGGTCGAGCATGCCATCTTGCTGCTGGGTGCACAGGAACTTCTGCATCACCTGGAGGTGCCCTATCGCGTCGTCATCAACGAAGCAGTCGAGCTTGCCAAGATATTCGGCGGCACCGATGGTCACAAATACGTCAACGGCGTCATGGATAAGCTGGCCGCCGAAACACGCAGCATGGAAGTAAGCGCGCCGCGCCACAAGCCCTGACACCAGGGCGTATACCATGCCTTCCGAGTTCGATCTGATCCAGCGTCACTTCACCCGTACCGCTCCGAATGCGGTATTGGGCGTGGGCGATGATTGTGCATTGCTGCAGCCCGGCGCAGGCATGCAGCTGGCTATCTCTACTGATACGCTGGTTGCCGATGTACATTTTTTTGCTGATACCGATCCACACAAGCTCGGCTGGAAAAGCCTTGCCGTCAACCTTTCCGATCTCGCCGCGATGGGTGCGACGCCGCGCTGGGCGACACTGGCATTGACGGTCCCGGAAGTGGACGATGACTGGCTGGCCGCATTTGCCGGCGGTGTGTTTCGCTGTGCCGACCAGTACGGCGTGAGCCTGGTCGGCGGCGACACCACGCGTGGCGCGCTAAGTCTTACCTTTACCGTCATCGGCGAGGTTCCGCCCAATCAGGCGTTGCGCCGCGACGGCGCCCAACCGGACGATGAAATATGGGTCTCGGGTACGCTCGGCGATGCCGCATTGGCATTGGCTGTATTGCAAGGCCGCGCCAATTTGACTACCCCCGACCTGGCAACCCTGGCCGTGCGCCTGCACACACCCACCCCGCGCGTTGAATTGGGCCTGGCGTTGCGCGGACTGGCAAGCAGCGCAATTGATATATCTGATGGCCTGCTCGCTGATCTGGGGCATATCCTGTCGCGCTCCGGTGTAGGCGCCAACATTGAATATACGCAATTGCCATTGGGCGAAATTGTGCATGATTATGCAGCGCATCCGGAATTCGATGCCTGCGTGCTGAGCGGCGGTGACGACTACGAGCTGTGTTTTACTGCACCTGCCGCGCACCATCAGGCACTCGACGACATCGCTACCCATCTCGACCTGCGCCTGACTTGCATCGGCCGCATACACGCCGAGCCCGGCCTGAACGTGTGTAATGCGCAAGGCCAGGTGCTGGACATTCGCTGCACCGGTTATGACCACTTTGCCGCCTGACTGGCGCTTCATTACACGCCATCCGGCCCATTTTCTGGCCTTTGGGCTGGGCAGCGGCCTCGCACCCAAAGCACCGGGCACCTTCGGCACGTTGGCGGCACTGCCGTTGTATTATCTGATCGCCTGGTTCGCCACGCCCATTGAGTTGTATCTCATCATCGCCATCGCCGTCGTCGCCGGTATCTGGATTTGCGGCAAGACCGGACGTGATCTGGGCGTAGCCGACCACGGCGGCATTGTCTGGGATGAGATCGCCGCATTCTGGATCGTGCTGGCAGCCACCCCACAAACGCCATTATGGATTGCCGCTGCCTTTGCTCTATTCCGCCTGTTCGATATCTGGAAACCGTTTCCCATCCGCCAGTTCGATGCGCGCTTGAAAAACGGCTTCGGTGTCATGTTCGACGATTTGCTGGCGGCCGGTTACACTTTACTGGTACTGTTCCTTGCGCAAAAACTGTTGCCATGAGACCGACCGACACAGAACTCTATCAACTGGCGGAGCAAACCGGCGTTGCCCTCAATCAGCACGGCATGATGCTCGCCAGTGCAGAATCCTGCACCGGTGGTTGGGCCGGCATGCTGATCACCGCCGTTCCGGGCAGCTCGATGTGGTATGAACGCGGCTTTATTACCTATACCAACACAGCCAAGCAGGACATGCTCGGCGTACAGACAGCCACACTGGAGGCATACGGCGCGGTATCCGAGCCCACTGTACTGGAAATGGCACAGGGCGCACTCACGCACAGTCAGGCGCAAATTGCGCTGGCCATCTCGGGTATCGCTGGCCCCGGCGGCGGCACTCCAAAAAAACCGGTCGGCACCGTGTGTATCGGCTGGGCAATGCAGAATGGTACCCACCACACCACCACCTGCAGGCTATCGGGTGACCGCGAGGAGGTTCGTGCACGCGCCGTTGCGGCAGCATTGCGCGGCGTGCTGGAGTTACTGGGTTAGCTCCCAAAACCGGACCGGGCGCACAAAAACCAATCGAGCGCACAGCATTCGATAATTTGTTTTACGGCTTGTTCGTCAGCCACGGTTGCTGACGGGCTTTAGCGGTTTATGCCATAATCCCGCATTAAATTTAAGGAAAATCACATGGATGAAAACAGAAGCAAGGCCCTAGCCGCCGCCCTGGCGCAAATCGAAAAAAGCTTCGGCAAAGGCTCCATCATGCGCCTTGGCGATGGCGAAGTCGTGCGCGACATTCAGGTGGTTTCCACCGGCTCGCTCGGTCTGGATATTGCGCTGGGCGTCGGTGGCTTGCCGCGCGGACGTGTGGTTGAAATTTTCGGGCCGGAGTCATCCGGTAAAACCACGCTTACCCTGCAAGTCATCGCCGAAATGCAAAAGCTGGGCGGCACGGCTGCATTCATTGATGCCGAGCACGCACTCGACCCGCAATATGCGCAAAAGCTTGGCGTGAACGTCTCCGACCTGCTTATCTCCCAGCCCGATACCGGCGAGCAGGCACTGGAAATCGCCGACATGCTGGTGCGCTCCGGCTCGGTGGATGTAGTGGTGATCGACTCGGTGGCAGCGCTGACCCCCAAGGCCGAAATCGAAGGCGAAATGGGCGACTCGCACATGGGCCTGCAAGCCCGCCTGATGAGCCAGGCGTTGCGCAAGCTGACCGGCAACATCAAGCGCACCAATACCCTGGTGATCTTCATCAACCAGATCCGCATGAAAATCGGCGTCATGTTCGGCAATCCGGAAACCACCACCGGCGGCAACGCGCTCAAATTCTACGCCTCGGTGCGCCTGGATATCCGTCGTATTGGCGCGATCAAGAAAGGCGACGAAGTGATCGGCAGCGAAACCCGCGTCAAGGTCGTCAAGAACAAGGTTGCGCCGCCGTTCAAACAGGCTGAATTCGATATTCTGTATGGCGAAGGTATCTCACGCGAAGGTGAAATCATCGAGCTTGGCGTAGACCATAAGCTGGTGGAAAAATCCGGGGCATGGTATGCCTATAACGGTGAAAAAATTGGTCAGGGCAAAGACAATGCGCGTGAATACCTGCGTGAGCATCCTGAAATCGCCCACGAGATTGAAAACAAGGTACGCGCAGCCATTGGGATCGTGCCGATGGCGGCTACGGCAGAAGCCGCTGAGTAATTAACAGCGCGATGCCGTCATTTCCGGTCAAGCCTGGAATGACAGCATGAACCTGGAAAAGCGGTTATCCACAGGGAAAATAAAGGCGAAAGGTAAAAATCAAGCCCGGAGAAGGTCTTAAATTTTGCCTTTTGACTTTCCATTTTTGCCTTTTGCCTTCATCCTAAGAACGGCGATTTCTCCACGAAAAACACGAAATAAATCAATACATTGCATTGATTTAAGTCATTCACCCATTGGGTGATGATCTACAGCTTGTTATCGCTTTGAATATTTTTGTGCTTTTTGTGTTTTTCGTGGACAACTGCTTTTTCTAGGTTCATTGTTTTTTGCGTGGTTACAATGTCCAACCCTCCGGAAAAATCCCTGCGCGCCCGCGCACTCGACGCACTTTCCCGGCGCGAACACTCGCGCATGGAACTGATGCGCAAGCTGGCCCCGCACACCGACAACCCGGACGAACTCACCGCCCTGCTCGACGACTTGCAAAAGCGCGGCTGGCTGTCCGACGCACGTTTCGCGGAACAGGTGGTCTTTGCCAGGCAAAGCCGTTACGGCAGCCGCAAACTTGCCTTTGAATTACGCGAAAAAGGCGTAGACGAAGACCTCATCAATGCCACCCTGGTCAACCTGCGCGACACCGAACTGGAACGCGCCCGCGCCGTCTGGGAGCGAAAATTCGGGCAAGTCCCCGCCAGCGCCCAGGAAAAAGCCAAACAGGTACGCTTTCTGCAGAGCCGGGGGTTTGGATGGGATGTCATCCGAACAATCCTGGGCAACATCGAATAGCAGCCGGAATTCGGTCTCAACACCCTTCGTAACCGGGCGGACATATGATTTTTTATCATAATGTGCGCAAACAGACATACGCTTGTAATCAAACTCGGGAAAATGGTGTCCTAACAATTAATCGTCGTTTTGATTAGTGCGCATCGGTTTATCCATCTATTTCTTGCCCCTTCAAGACGCGATCGTGTTCCAAAGCCATCCTGGAGCCGTGTTTGGAAGAAATCACCTGTCATGGCGACGGCTCATGGATAAACTGTAAAGTCACCAGGGTACGCTCAACGCATGCATATCGCCGACGTCACCATGTTTTACACGCCAGTTAGTGGCGGCGTACGCACCTATCTCGAAGCCAAACATCGCGGGTTGGCGGGATACGTCCAGCACAGTCTGGTAGTGCCGGGGCCGCAACGCTCTCACAATGGATACGTCCATAACGTCGCAGCGCCGCGGATCCCGTTTGGCCATGGCTACCGGTTTCCGCTACGAACAAAAAACTGGGTGGACACCCTGACCCGGCTTCGCCCTGACCTCATCGAAGCGGGCGATCCCTACGTCACGGCGTGGGCTTGCCTGGAAGCCGGACAACGCCTGGGGGTACCGGTGGTCGGCTTTTATCACTCTGACTTGCCGCGCCTGGTGAACTCGCGCGTCGGGCACTGGACTGATCCGGTACTGGATAACTATATATCCAGGCTTTACAGCCGGTTTGATCTCGTTCTGGCACCCAGCCAGGTAATGGCCGAGAAACTGCTGCGCCTGGGCGTGGAAAAAGTAAGGCTGCAACCGCTGGGCGTGGATACCACGCAATTTCACCCTCGTCATCAGTACTTGCCTTTCAAACAAACGCTAGGCATTTCCGACGACGTTTACCTGCTCATCTTTGTCGGACGCGCCGCACGCGAAAAAAATATCCCTCTGCTGCTCCAGACCATGAAACTGCTGGGCAAAAATTATCATTTATTATTGGTGGGGCCGGGGATGCCGCGCGCGGTGCCGGAGAATGCCAGCGTGATTCATGAATACGTCCCCGCCGATCGGATCGCCCGCTATCTCGCCAGCAGCGATGCACTGATTCATGCCGGTGATAACGAAACTTTCGGCCTGGTGGTGCTTGAGGCGATGGCGAGCGGCATTCCTGTCATCGGCACCCGCAAGGGTGCGGTCGCCGAACTGGTTGTGCCAGGTTGCGGCCTGCTGGCCGAAACGGTAAGCGCGCCAGCACTGGCGGAAGCTGCGCGCAACCTGTTTGCCAATGGCTATCATGGCATGGGACGTCTGGCCCGGAAACGTATCGAACAGTTTTATGACTGGGACCGGATACTGATTCAGTTGCTGAGGCAGTATCGTAAATTAATCGGTTATACAGAGCGAAAGATAGAGGAAAGCCGTCGTGCCTGATCAACCTGCCAGCCTTGCCATGAATGTGGTCCTGCATGACGTGACGCCGGAGAGTTGGCCTGCCTACCAGGACTTCATCCATGCCGTGGATGCCTTGGGAGGCGTCCCTTTGACCTTGTTGGTGGTGCCCGACTTCCACCACCAGTTCCACCTCGACCGTTTCCCGGATTTCAGAAACGCCATCGAGCAGCGCATTGCCCGTGGCGATGAAGTCGTGCTGCATGGTTATTTCCATCATGACGACAGCCCGTTGCAGCCCAACCCGGTGAATTGGTTCATGCGCCGTATCTATACCCATGAAGGCGAGTTCTACAGCCTTGATGAGATGCATGCCCGGCAACGTCTGGAGCGGGGGCTGGAACTGTTCCACCGCTATCGCTGGCCGGTGGCTGGTTTCGTCGCGCCTGCGTGGCTGATGAGCAAGGGAACGCAAGCCGCTCTGCGTGGCTTGCCGTTGCGCTATACCAGCGACCTGGCCGGACTCATCCGCCTGCCGGACTGGCAGCGCCTGGACATGCCTACGCTGGTGTGGAGCTCGCGCAGCGCCTGGCGGCGCCGGGCCTCGCGTCACTGGAACCAGTTCCGTCTGAGGCAGAGCTTATCCAGCCCGCTGTTAAGGCTCGGGTTGCATCCCATCGACATGCGTTACCGCGAAGCCGTGCATTTCTGGCTGGAAACACTGGAGACACTGTTACCCACCCGCACTGCGCTAACCAAGGCGCAATGGGTGAATCACTGCGCATGAGGCGGTCCCTCTGGCTTATCGGGTTTGGTTTGATTCTGGGCCTGAGTATCCCGCTGCTATATGGCGGCAGCGGCCTGTTTCAGCGCCTGAGCAGCTTTCCGTTATCGCTGCTCGGCGTGGTGCTGACGATGATTTTTGTCGGCTGGAATTTCAACGCCGGGCGTTTGCGCCTGATGCTTGCCGGCATCGGCCATCCTATGGCTCACAAGCATGCACTGGCCACCGTCATGGCCACCGAATTCGCCATTTGCGCCACCCCGGCAGGCAGCGGCGGCCCCCTCACCTACGTCTTCCTGCTGCGCCGCCATGGCGTATCCGGTACCAGCGCCGCAGCCCTGTATGCGCTGGATATCCTGATGGACATCCTGTTCTTTACCACCGCGCTGTTAGTCATCGCGCTCATCCTGTTCATCCACCCGCAACAATTACAGGTAGGCTGGCAGCTCGCCCTGCTGGCCGCATTACTGGTGGGCGCCATGGTATTGGCGTGGCTGGCGGCAAGACACTATCGGTCCACCTTGATGTGGGCAAGCCAACGTTTGCGAAAATGGCACGTATCTCCTGCCAGGCGAAGACGCGTGTTGCGCACGCTATTACGCTTCCGCCACGGCTTGCGTCTCACGCTGGCGATGTCGCGCGGACGCCTGTTCGCCATCTACCTGCTGTGCGTCGGCCACTGGCTGATGCGCTACAGCATTCTGTATGTGCTGATCGCCGGGATGGACCGCCATATCTCCTGGGCCTACAGCTTCCTCATCCAGATGCTGGCGCTGACCGCGGGCCAGTTCACCATGCTGCCCGGCGGCAGTGGCGGGGTCGAGCTGAGCTTCACCGCGCTGCTCGCGCCGGTGCTCGACCACGCCACCCTGGGCGCAGTCCTGCTGATGTGGCGCTTCACCACCTACTACTGGTACCTGATCGCCGGTGCACCGGTTTTTGCCCTGTTCGCAGGCAAGGCGCTGTGGCAGCATCTGGGGAATGGCGCTCCGAAAAAGGCCGGGGCGAGTCAGGCAACATCGACACTGCATTGATTAAGGCATGTTGGGCTTGGTATCCACCCGTATTGCTTTATAGTAATGCTCGAACAATGCGCCTTATCATCCGACGCTTGCTCGGTACGAATGCTGTAATGACGCAACCCGAATTTCGGTAAAAAAATCGGTCAAATAGCTGGGAAATCACAAGGAATTACTTTAGCTTCCATCCCCCAAATTTTAGACCTGACTATAATAAGCGATTAGAAAATATAGCTCACATAATTAACAGGATAACTTCCACTTATTTTGATTTAGACAGCGTAGCGTTCCAAAGTTAACACCGTTTTATTTAACGTTGAGCCGTCTTTTCCACTAAACGACGATAACCGCCAATGAAAACCTGCATCTATAAAAAGAATGAATTTGCGACCGCAGACGGTGAGCATATATTACAAAACTTTCTTGGCGCGAGGTGGGTATCGAACGATATCTCATGCAATGAAGTTCAGGCGTTTTTTGGCGAAACAATCGACTCTGCACTTGAACAAGGACTACGACAATTTCGAAATCTTCTGGGAACCAAGGGCGGACGCGGGGACGATGGCCCTGACTTAAGGATGCTCTGAACAACCCCGTCTGCCGCGCAGCGGCAGGCGGCTCCGCTTCAAATTTTCAAACGGCAGTGTGAAATGCTCAGGAAATGCAATTTTCCTCACTGCTTTTGGCGTTCTTCGCCCTATTTAACCCATTTTCCCGATC
>NZ_JBTSEG010000035.1:0-23070 GCF_054605375.1 Sulfuriferula sp.
GCAGGCAGCCTGATCGCCAAGGACGTGGAGCCGACTGCCGCCTGTCGTATGGCCTTGGTGCGCCCGATTACGGATGACCCGGACATGCGCGATGCGCTGGATGCGGCAGTCAGCACGTTCTTTTAAGGACCTGTAAAGAAGCAATTTAGCTCTAGAAATCACAGCGGACGGAGAATGCGGAAGTAATTCGACGCGCGTTAGCGCACGTGAGTGGATTCTCCGGAACCCTGTGGCAATCATTAAGGTATAGCCATGTCCATTAATCTGGAAGACTACGAAGATACGCTGGGCGAACTCTCGGAAAGCTCGCGTCTGATTTTGCAATCGGCCTGGCACGAGGCTGTGCGCGTATTCAGTCCGGCCGGTCTGGATCATTACCTTGAGGGCGCCAAATCCTTGCGGGGGCTGGGTCGCGGTTGCGATCTGGTGGCGACCTATATCCAGAATGCCCCCACCATTGCACGCAGCATGGGGGAGGATGTGATTCCCGAGCTTGTGCACAGCGCCATGATGATGGCGTCCAAAACCAGCGGCACCGTGATCGAACTGGTGCTGGCCACAGCGCCTACGGCGGCTGAGCGTCTGGGTGATGCCGAGTTATTCAGCAAGTATCTGCAGTTACTTAACGTAATGTTGGGTAGTGCGCCACGCGGGGTAAAGCCCATGCTGGAAAATCTCGATACCCTGTTTGGTCAGCTTACACTGGGCGGCTTGCGACGCTGGGCCACCTGGGGGGCGCAGGCGCACCGAACCAATTACGAAGAGCAGATCAAATACTTCGGTTTACAAACGCTGGAATCCAAAGCCATTCTGCAGCAGGAACGCAAAGGCACATTGTTCGTGGATGTGCAGCGTCGCATCAACATGTATTTGCGTGCCTTGTGGGGGCGTGATTTTTTCATGCGCCCCACCTCCGGTGACTTCGAAAAACGTGATGGTTACCGGCCTTACATTGAAGATTATCTGATGCATCTACCTGATGCATTCGACGATTTTGTCGTGCGTGCGCAAGATGGCAGTGAGGTAGCTCGTACGACCGGCCTCGAACTGTACCGTGCGACTGCGGCGCACTGCGCAGCCCACATCGTGTACACGACGATACCGATTTCGGCCGAGAGCCTGAACCCGATGCAAATGGCAGTCATCAGTGTGATTGAAGACGCTCGGGTAGAACGTCTCGCGATTAACGCCTTTCCCGGCATCGGGCATCTGTGGTCACAGTTGCATACGGCAACCCCCGCACAATCAAAGACCTTTGGCGATTATCTCAATCGCATCGCCCGTGCGCTGCTGGACGCGACATATCAGGATGACCATCCAATCATCAGTCATGCCCGTGAACTATTCGCTGCCGAACAGAACAGACTCACCGATAATCAGATGTCATGGGATATCGGCGTCACCCTTACGCACGAACTGAGCCAGCTGCGCATACCTTATCAGGCGCGCACCGATGTGCTTAGCGCCGTTTACAGGGACGACAACCGCTATTTCTGGGAATTCGAGGAATTTGATTTCAATAAGGCGGCAGGAGCCGGTTACGACACCATCCAGCAAGTACGCAAGAATGTCAGCTTGATGGACTTCGTGAATGAGATCGACTGCGAATTGGCGGGTGACGATGCACAGGAAATATGGGTGTTGGGCAGCGAGTTGTTTCCCTATGAAGATACAGGCGTGTCGTATAACGATATGGAAGGCAAAGAACCCGTATCCGCGCCATATCATTATTCGGAATGGGATTACCAGATTCAGCTGGAACGCCCGAGCTGGGCGACCGTGATGGAGAAGCGCGCCAAAGTGGGCGACATGCAAATCATCAATGACATTGCCGCGCAATACAAGCGTGAAATCCAGCGCATGAAGTTTCTGCTCGACGCAATGCAGCCGCAAGGCGTACAGCGCATTCGCAAGCTTGAAGACGGCGATGAAGTGGATATTAATGCAGCCATCGCTGCCATGATCGATATGCGCATGGGCAATCAGCCCGATCCGCGCATCATGATGCGCTCGGTACGTAAAGTGCGCGACATTTCAGTGATGGTGCTGCTGGATCTATCTGAATCCACCAACGAGAAGGTGGCCGGACAGGATTTCTCGGTGCTGGATTTGACCCGTCAGGCCACGGTGTTGCTGGCGGACGCCATCAACAAGATCGGGGATCCGTTTGCTATCCATGGTTTCTGCTCAGATGGCCGTCACGACGTGGAATACTACCGCTACAAGGATTTCGACCAGCCCTATAACGAAGTCCCCAAGAGCAAGCTGGCGGGCATGACCGGCCAACTCTCCACGCGCATGGGGGCAGCCATTCGCCATGCCGGACATTACCTGGAACAACAGCGATCATCCAAAAAGCTGTTGCTGGTGATCACCGATGGCGAACCCGCTGACGTGGATGTGCGCGACCCGCAATACCTGCGCTTTGATGCCAAGAAGGCGGTGGAGGAAGTTGCCAAAAAAGGCATGACGACCTATTGCATGAGTCTTGATCCCCATGCCGATCAGTATGTATCCCGTATTTTTGGTGCGCGTAACTACATGGTGGTGGATCATGTTGAACGGTTGCCGGAAAAATTGCCCATCCTGTATGCGGGGCTTACTCGCTAGCGCTGCCGGAGAGGTCACCAAACATCTCCTGGCGCGCCGCCTGGCTGATTGCCAGTACTGCCGGGTGCGTGAGCCGACGTTCGGTGGAGATCGCGTAAAATTGCTCGGTCACCTGGCCGGTTTGCCCTACTAATACGCTACCCGTCTGTTTCTGGATCAAATCCGAAATTGTGCTGGGTACCGCGTAAATACCCGCGCCTTCCTGGCCAAAGGCATTCAGCAAGGCGCTGTCGTCAAATTCCCCGGCGATGAACGGGTGAATGCGCAGCTTATCCAGCCAGCGCATTAGTTTCGGGCGTACGGCAGCGTCTTCCCCGGGCAATAATAAGGGCGCACCGTCGAGCAACTGTGGAAAAATTCCTTTATGGCTGGCTGCCAGACTTGGCGCTGCCAGAAAACTTAACCCGCATTCGCCTAATAAATGACTGAACCCTTTGACGTTGAATTTGGAGGGCATGGGGCGGTCGGCAATGACAATGTCCAGGCGGTGCACCGCCAGATCACCCAACAGGCTGTCCAGCCGTCCTTCACGGCACTGCAAGCGGGGTTTTTCCGCGATCCGCATAGCGGGTTCGAGCAACTGATAGGCGACGGATTTGGCCACCATATCGGCGATACCTACGCGAAACTGTATGGTGCGGCTGACCGGATGGTGACGCAGCGCTTCCTGTAGTTCCTCTCCCAATACAAAGATTTCCTCCGCATAACTCAATACCAGACGGCCCGCCTCGGTTAATTCCAGTGTGCGTCCGGTGCGGCGGAATAACTGGATGGAGAGCGCTTCCTCCAACACGCCCAGCTGGCCACTAATTGATTGGGGGGTCAAATGCAGGCGCGCGGCGGCCTTGCCAACGCCGCCAGCTTTGGCGACAACCCAGAAATAATGCAGGTGCTTATAATTCAGTGCACTCATAAATACTCCATTTTTTCGAATGTTTGTTAAATTATATTCGAATATTAATGATGGTTGGCGCAATATAGACTACAGTGGTCATCAAGCCAATTAGGAGGGCGCAACATGAACTCGCTGCATTCCATTAACGCCGCATCGACCGCAGGTAACAGTGCAATTTCTGCAAATAAGGTCATCCGCAATACGTATATGCTGCTCTCGGCAACGCTATTATTTGCTGCACTGAGCGCAATGGGGGCGATGGCACTGAATCTGCCACACCCTGGCATGATCGTAACGCTGGTTGGTTACTTTGGCTTGCTTTTCCTTACCTCGAAATTCCGTGATAGCGCCGCAGGCATCGGATTCGTATTCGCGCTGACCGGCTTCATGGGCTACACCCTGGGGCCTATCGTCAGCCATTACCTGGGCTTGCCTAATGGCGGGCAGACAGTAGCCACGGCCATGGGACTGACGGCCGCAATTTTCCTGGGGCTGTCAGGTTACGCATTGGCCACGCGTAAAAATTTCAATTACATGGGCGGTTTCTTGATGGTAGGCATCATCGTTGGTTTCGTCGCCAGCCTTGCCGCTATATTTTTCGAGATGCCGGCGCTGTCGCTCGCAGTTTCAGCGATTTTTGTATTACTGATGTCCGGCCTGATTCTGTATGAAACCAGCAATATCATTCATGGCGGCGAGACCAATTACATCATGGCCACCGTCACGCTGTTCGTCAGCATTTTCAATCTGTTCACCAGTCTGCTGCATTTGCTCGGCTTCATGAATAGCGACGAATAAACAGATCGCATTCCAGAGCCTGTTCTCATGGGGCAGTATATGCCCCATGAGTTTCACCTGAAACGGGATAGCCCGGATCGCGGCAGGACACTGATTCAATGTCAATAACGGATGCCGAATGAAAGCCATAGAACTTTTCCTTGAACGCTTGATGTTTGCCAGTCGCTGGCTGCTGGCCCCGTTTTATCTTGGGCTGGTGGGTGCTATTGTGGTATTGCTGTGGTATTTCGGCGTGGAATTCCTGCATCTGATTCCCATGGCAATGCAAGGTGAAGGCAGCGTCGTCGTGGGTGTACTGTCGTTGGTGGATCTGGTGCTGGTAGCGAACCTGCTCATTATTATCATTTTTGCCGGCTACGAAAACTTTGTTTCCAAAATCGATGTAGGCGACCATGAAGACCGCCCGGACTGGATGGGGCATGTGGATTTCGCCGACCTGAAAATGAAACTGATCGGCTCCATCATCGCCATTTCGGGGATCGAGCTACTCAAGGCGTTTGTGACCGTGAGCATGCATACTAACGAACAGATGGCCTGGAAGATGGGCATCCACTTGACGTTTGTGGTGACCGGCGTGATGTTCGCTGTCATGGATCGTTTGGGTGGGCCTAAAAAGCATGGCGCGGGTGGCTAACAAATCAAGGCGGTCCCATCGTTGCAACAAAAGGAATTGTCATGAAGCGCATTGTTCTGTTCCTCGCCACCAATTTTGCCATTGTGCTGGTGTTGTCCGTTACCCTGCGCGTGCTGGGTGTAGAACCCTATCTCACGGCGCAGGGCCTGAATCTGGGTTCGCTGTTGATTTTTGCGGTTGTATTTGGGATGGGCGGGTCGTTCATTTCACTGGCGATTTCCAAGTGGACCGCCAAACGCTCGGTGGGTGCGGTAGCCATCGAGAATCCACGCACGCCTGCCGAAATCTGGCTGGTGGGCACGGTGCGTCGACAAGCTCAGCAAGCCGGTATTGGTATGCCCGAAGTGGCGATCTACGATTCGCCGGAAGTGAACGCATTTGCCACCGGCATGAACAAGAACAACGCGCTGGTGGCGGTTTCCACCGGTCTGCTGCAATCCATGAGCAAGGAGGAGGCCGAAGCGGTGCTGGGACATGAAATATCCCACGTTGCCAACGGCGACATGGTGACGCTGGCGCTGATACAGGGGGTGGTGAATACTTTTGTGATGTTCCTGTCGCGTGTCATCGGCTATCTGGTGGATAAAGTCGTATTCAAGACCGAACGCGGCACCGGCCCGGCATTTTTTGTCACCATGATTATCGCCGAGTTGGTGCTGGGCGTACTGGCATCGATCATCGTCATGTGGTTCTCGCGGCGGCGCGAATTTAGTGCGGATAGCGGTGGGGCGACGTTGGCCGGACGGCAGAACATGATCGCTGCATTGCAGCGCCTGCAGCAGGTACACGCCGGGCCATTGCCGGAAAAAATGGCCGCGTTCGGTATCGCGGGCGGCGTAGGAAGCGGCCTGAAGCGTCTGTTCATGACCCATCCGCCGCTGGAAGAGCGGATTGCCGCCCTGCAGGGCGCGCGCTGAGACCGGATTGAATATGAACCCGGCTGTATCGATCGCTGAACCCTGGATGTGGGCTGCCTTCATTGGTTTTGTGCTGGTGATGCTGGCGCTTGATCTGTTCGTCCTCGGCGGTAGAAAAGCCCACGCGGTCGGCGTCAAGGAGGCCGCACTATGGTCACTGGCGTGGTTGTGCATGGCGCTGATCTTCAATGCAGGCGTGTGGTGGTACCTCAACGGCACGTTGGGCGCAGAGATTGCAGACAAGAAGGCGCTCGAATTTCTCACCGGCTATCTCATCGAAAAGTCTCTGTCGGTCGACAATGTATTCGTTTTTCTACTGATTTTTGCCGCGTTTCAGGTCAATCCGGCCTACCAGCGCCGGGTGCTGATTTACGGCGTACTGGGCGCCATTCTGCTTCGTGCGGTGATGATTCTGGCGGGTGCATGGGTGGTGCGCGAGTTCAGCTGGGTGTTGTACCTGTTTGGTGCGTTCCTGCTGGTGACGGGTATCCGGATGCTGGTGATGGCAGAAAAAACACCCGATCTGGAACAGAACCCGGTGCTGAAATTTGCCCGTCGCCACCTGCGCATCAGTACGGGCGAGCATGGCGAAAAATTCAGTGTGGTTCAGAATGGCACGCGTTATTTCACGCCGCTGTTTCTGGTGCTGATTCTGATCGAAACCACCGATGTGGTGTTTGCTGTGGATTCGATTCCGGCAATTTTTGCCATTACCACCGATCCGTTCATCGTGTTCACCTCGAACATTTTTGCCATCATGGGGCTACGCGCGCTGTACTTTTTGCTGGCAGACGTGGCGCATCGCTTTCATCTGCTTAAATATGGCTTGGCGCTGGTGTTGTGCTTCATCGGCGGCAAAATGCTGATTGCTCCCTGGTACCACGTGCCGGTGCAGGCGTCGTTGTTTGTGGTCGTAGTGCTGATTGGCGCGAGCGTGCTCGCCAGTCTGGTCGCCACACGCCATAAACGCATGGAATGATACGATTTTGTGGGCGGGCTTAACTGCTTTTGCTGGGACTGGCGCGCCAAGGCGCCTGATTCCACATTGGCTATGCGGAACTCAAGGCACTATTGGCGCAAGGCGTGCTGATGGAAAAACCCGGCTACGGTAAAGTGTACAACGTGACGCATGCCATTGCGTTGATGCAATTGATATGGACCGGCTCTCATGCATGAGTTGAGTAACAATCCATTCGCGCGCCGCATCATGCTGGGCCTGTTCCTGGCCGGGCTGGGATTGGGCGTATATAGCGTGCTCAGCCCGTTCCTCGCTGCCATGGCGTGGGCGAGCATCCTTGCGTACACCACCTGGCCACTGTTCGCCTGGCTACGCCGCAGCCTGGGCGGGCACGCCAATCTCGCCGCGTTGCTGATGACCCTGCTGGTTGCGTTGCTGTTGATTATGCCTCTGCTCGGTTTTGCGGCGCTGTTGCAGGGTGAATTCATGCAAGGCGTGCATCAGATCACCGACCGGTTGCTGCGTGGTGATTTGCGCCTGCCTGGTTGGGCGGTGCAACTGCCTTGGGTGGGCGGCGAGTTGCAGGACTGGGTGGCACGTGCGAACGCCGATCCGGCCGCCATCAAACAGCAATTGCAGCATTTTCTGGCGGGTTTCCGTGGCGAGATGGTAGGTGTGCTGGGCGGCGTGGGACGGAATCTGGTCAAGTTCGGCTTTGCCCTGCTGACGCTGTTTTTTCTGTATCGCGACGGAGAACGCGCGCTGGGGCAGCTGCGGAAGGTACTCAATGACATGATTGGCGTGCGTATCGACGGCTATTTCGATGCCATCGGCATCACTACCCGTGCCGTGCTCTATGGCATCGTGCTTACTGCGCTGGCGCAGGGTGCGCTGGCCGGGCTGGGCTATTGGGTGGCTGGAGTAGCTTCGCCACTGTCCATGGCGGTATTGACCGCAAGTATCGCTCTGATTCCCTTCGGCACACCGTTTGTGTGGGGTAGCCTGTCGATCTGGCTTTATATGAATGGTCAGCACGCCCAGGCCATCGGTCTGTTTTTATGGGGCGCGCTGGTCGTCAGCTGGGTCGATAACCTGATCCGCCCGCTGGTCATCAGCGGCGCGACGCGCATCCCCTTCGTGCTGGTCATGTTCGGTGTGCTTGGCGGGGTGATCACGTTTGGCCTGATCGGCCTGTTTATCGGCCCACTGATTCTGGCGGTCGCGCTGGCCGTGTGGCGCGAATGGCTGGAAGATAGCTGCGTGGAAACAAAAACAACATAGAAGCAAATCAGGGCGTCGTTTGGCGTATCCCAGTGATACATCTATTTTTATGAATGTATTTTGTAAAAAAGATTAATTATTGTTTTGTAATATTCGAGCATACACTTGCCTGCAGAAAGTACCGCAGGGGCGGGTATGTTCGGGAATGCGTCTAATCTGATTGAGTCGAAGCGACCGCTCTTACAGTGAGCAGCGTTGCATCACCCTGGCGTCATGCCTTTCCCCTGCCCCGATTAAATAAACGCTGATAGATTATTTGCCAATGGCAAATACCACGCGGCGTTTGCTTTAATCATCCAGCTGCAAAAAATACGGCCTGCCATAGGACAGGGTACGGGGCAGTTTGTCTGCCGCACATACGCAAGGGGATGGCGCTGAATGATGGATAAATTTATCGTACTGCTGGTTGCGCTGCCATTGCTGACCGCTTTTGTGGCGCAGGTGCTGTCAGACAAGCTTGGGCGCCGTGTCGTGACCTTGAGTGTGGCGGCCGGGACCCTGACTTTTGTTCTCGCCGTGTTATTGCTGGCGTTCAAGCTGAGCGGCCATGACGCCAGCCGTATCGTGCTCGCGCCAGTGTGGGGCAGTCTCCTGTTCGATTCTTTGACCTTATTGATGGCGGTGGTGATATCCGGCATCAGCTTGATTGTGCATGTATATTCTGTGCGCTACATGGCCGAGGATCCCGGATACAGGCGGTTTTTCGTGCTGCTCGACGCCATGACCGGGGTGTTGCTGCTCACCATCGCGGCGGGCGATCTGATTACCTTGCTGGTGGGCTGGCACCTGATAGGTGTGGTGCTGTTTTTTCTGCTCTCTCACAATAGCCGCAGTCAGCAAGCCTATCGTTATGGTTTTTGGACGTTCATCACCTATCGCTTTGGTGATGTGCCGATGGTGTTGGCCGCCATCCTGCTCTACCGCACATTCGGCACCTGGTCGTTACCGGACATTTTTCAGCAGATTACCGCCCACCCGGATGCGCTCACCGTCTTTGGTTTGCCGTTGAACGAAACGGCCGCAGGGTTGATTGCGCTGGCGGCGTTTGCGCGTTCCGCGCAGTTTTTGCTGCATACCTGGCTGCCCTATTCAATGGATGGCCCGACGCCAGTGTCAGCGCTGATGCATGCCGGTATCGTCAACGCCGGGGCCTTTATCATCAACCGGTTTGCGCCGGTGTTCGTCGAAGCCAACGGTGTGTTGCACTGGGTGTTTCTGGTCGGCCTGGTGACCGCAGTCATCGGCTCGGTGTTGATGCTGTCGCAAAACGACATCAAAAAAGCACTAGGCTATTCGACCATGGGGCAGATGGGCTTCATGATTATGGAATGTGGCGTGGGCGCGTTTTCGCTCGCTATTTTTCACCTGATTGCGCATGGACTGTTCAAAGGCACGCTGTTTCTTGGTTCTGGCGGCGTCATCGGCAAGGCGCGTCAGGACGATGGGGTGCCCAAGGATGATCTCTACACGTTTGTGATTGAGCGACGTCCCACCGCTTATCGTCAGCCGTGGATATTGATGGCGGCGATCACCCTGGCGGTGCCGGCGTTGGTGTTCGGCTTGGCGCATTGGCTGGTGACAGACAGCTTTGTGATTGAGCAGGGCGCCATTATCCTGCTGTTTTTCGGCTGGGTCACAGGTGCCCAATTACTGTTTTCCATCCACCGTATGGACAGCGAAACGCCTTGGCGTCTGGTGACGCTGGCAGTTTTCTCGCTGACCCTGGTGGTATTCGGCTATACCTTCATCAGCCATGCATTCGATCTGTTTTTGTACCCTGATGCACAGTTCCGCGCACGCATCTACGCAGCAGCCGGCATTAGCCAGTCCGAGTTTTACATACTGGTTGGCATGCTCACGGCAGTCATCGTGTTTGGCTGGACGCTGGCCTACCGTGCGGCCAGTTATGACAACGAAGGGCGCAAACAACCGAAACGCAGCTGGCTCGATTTTTACGCGCTGATTTCACGTGAGCTCTACATAGCGGATGTGTATGCGCTGTTGGGGCGCGGGCTGATTGGACTGTCGGCACGCTTGAATCTGCATCTGAGGTGGATTTGATATGGCAATACTGATTCTGCTTGCAATAGGGATATTTTTGCCGCTGTTTCCGCTCAGCATGGTATTGACAGCCTTTTTCAAATACGTGCCGTGGGCGTGGCTACGCGCCCTGATAGTGCTTGTCTGGCCTCAAATCGGGTTGTCCATCGCTTTTTCCACGCATGCGCAGCTGCCTCAGTGGGCGGCGTGGTGGGGGCTGTTGACGGCGGCGTTGTATGCGCTGCGCATGCTTAGCCTGAGGGATTTCAGCACATGGATTGCATTCATCGCGGCGTCTGCCTTTGCCTTGCTCTGGATTGGGTTGGTCAATGCCAACAGCGAGGCGATGTTACGTTTGCAAGGCCTGGGTTTTTCCGCCTCCTTCATCATCGCGGCCGCCGTGGTGCCCATGCTCCAAAATCGCCTGGGGGCGGCCTATAGTGGCTTGCATTGCGGCCTGGTACAGCGTTTGCCACGGTTGGCGGGCGTGTTGGTACTGGCCGTGCTGGCGGCGATTGCGACACCGCTGTTCCCCTCGTTTTTTGCGCTGATTGCGGTGTTGTCAGAGGCGTCGTTTATGGCTGCGGTGGGTGTATTGACGGTCTGGCTGTTGTGGAGTTGGGCCGGGGTGCGATTGCTGCAAGGATTTTTGCCCGGCGTGTGGTCACGCGCGCAAACACCGCCCGATTTGAGTGTGGGTAGCACGTGGCTGTTTGGCTTGGGATTGGTAACGCTGGTGGGTGCCGCCACGGTGCTGAGCAGTATGGGACTTCCGGGAGGGTGGTAAATGAGCCTGGCGCTTGATCGCAAGTTAAAAATTCGTGCCATGGTATACGTGGCAGGGGAGCCGATTCCGTATTTTTGGCCGATGCGTAACTTCATTCACCATAATCCTTTGCACGGTCTGGAAAAACTGCCTTTTGCGCAGGCAGTAGAAAAGGGTCAGGCGCTTTTTCATGGCAAAGGTTTTCTGCCGCGCAAGACGTACCAGCGCTTTTTGCGGGAAGGAAAAATTGACCGCGCCAGTCTGCTGACGGCGGTGCAAGCCTTCGTCGCCACGCGGAGCAGCGTGCCGGGTGTGGATTTGACGCATTGGCTGATGACACTGCTCACTCAGGTTGCTGAGCCGCTGAGTCAGGCATGCTTCGTGGCCGGTACGCGAGACGTGCACCACGCGCTCAATGGCAAGGTGTCCGAGTGTGCGGCGCCCGTCGACATGGCTGCATTGGCCGCCTGGTTGCACGAAAAGCTAGGCGGCGCGCGGCCGATATACGAGGCGGTTGATACCTTATTTGGCACGCATATTGGCACGACACTGGATGATTTGTTGATTAAAAGCTGTCTGGATTTCTTTGACGAAGGCCAGTCAGCCTGGACTATGCCCGGGCGCGAATCGGGGCTATTCAACGCCTGGCGTGAATTGTCCCGGCGCAACGTCAGACTTTTTTTGCGCGGCGTGAATATCAGCCAAATACTGGCGCAATCGAGTACGCCGGAAGGCGGGATTTCCTACGCCATGGATACGCTTGCCGTGCCGGAAGCGCACTGGGCGGAGTATTTTTCGCGCGAGCTGGCGCGCTTGCATGGCTGGGCCGGTTTCATCCGCTGGCGCTCAAACGCCCAACATTACTACTGGGGTCAGCATTATCCGGCTGACATGGTTGATTTCCTGGCAGTACGGCTGGCGCTTGGACTGGCTTTGCTTAAAGAGGAAACCGGTTCGAAGGTGCCCGGCAGTGCGCCAGAATTGGCGCAGTTCATAGACGCACACACTGCGGAAGCTTTCCTGCGGTATGAGTTCTATAGCGGTAATGTGGTGCCGCAACTGGCAGCCCAGGTGGAAGACGCCATACTGCGTGGCAAGCAGCCGATTATCAGCCGCGTGTTTACCACTTATGTCGAGCGTAAACGTGCTGATGAGGCGATGTTGTTAGGGCAGCGTCTGCATGATTGGGGCACGCAGGCGTCGGCCACTTTTTGCTTGACGTCGTTATCAGTCGAGGCGCTGGACAGTTTGCTCGCCACGGTCGAGGCATTCGAGCAGGCCGAGGGAATGCTGTGGTTGCGCGCCATGGAGGCACGAGCGATGCAGGTGTTGTTGCGCGACGTTGATGTCACCCCGCCAACACCGCGTGACAAACGTCCGTTTGCGCAGGCGCTGTTTTGCATCGATACCCGTTCCGAACGCATCCGGCGTCAACTGGAGCACATAGGCGATTATCAGACCTATGGCATTGCTGGTTTCTTTGGTGTGCCAATAAGTATGCTGGAGCTTGGCAAAGGCAGCGAAACGCATTTGTGTCCGGCTGTGGTCACACCCAAAAATCTGGTGCTGGAAATGAACGCCAGCGGCCCTATTGACGAATCTGTGGTGGGCGTATTTGAACACGCCTTGCATGAGCTGAAAAACTCGGTGCTAGCGCCGTTTGCGGCGGTGGAGGTCATCGGACTGCTGTTCGGTTTCGACATGATAGGCAAGACTATTGCGCCATTGGCATACAACCGCTGGCGTCGCAAAATGTTTCCCGCCAAGCCGATGACGCGCCTGCTGCTCGACAAGCTAGGCCGTGAGCAGGCGGATTCCATCCTGCGTGCGGTACAGCGTGCCGTCATTGTCAAGGCGGTAGAACACGAATTGGGCCTGCCGCCCGAACGCATTACCGACGACTTGGTGCGTCAGTTGCGGGAAACGGCGCTCACAAAACAGTTGCCGAGCGATGAATTGGCACATCAGCTGGATCTGGAACTGGCTGCGTGCAACACCTTTGTTACGCGGCTGCGCGACGCCTATCGCATCAACCGGCAGTTTTCGCGGTTGCAATTCGAACGCCTGGGGCGGATTGGCTTTACCAGTAACGAACAGGCGCAATTGCTCGGGCAGGCGCTGCGCTCCATCGGACTGGTTGAGCATTTTTCCCGTTTTGTGTTGTTGGTCGGGCACGGCAGTGAGTCTGAGAATAATCCGTATGAATCTGCCCTTGATTGCGGCGCCTGTGGTGGCAATTCAGGTATTTTTAACGCACGTACAATGGCGCAAATGGCCAATAAGCCGGAAGTGCGGCGGCGCTTGCGCGAGCAGGGGCTGGATATCCCTGCCGACGTGTATTTTGTGGCCGCGTTGCACAATACGACGACTGACGAAATCACCATTCTGGACCGCGAGCTGATTCCGCCCGCGGCTCTGATTTACATCGACCGTTTGCACAAAGGGCTGAAGGCGGCGTCCCGCTTGTGCGCACAGGAGCGCATGGCGACGCTGGTTCCGAGCGACATCAGTGTACCTCCGGACGCCAATGCATCGTGCCGCCTGGCGCGGCGCAATGCCAGCGACTGGTCACAGGCACGACCCGAATGGGGGCTGTCGCGTAATGCCTATTTCGTCATAGGGCGGCGGCAGCTCACCCAGCGTGCCGGGTTGGCAGGCCGTGCCTTTCTGAATTCCTACGACTGGCGCGTCGATCCCAAGCGGCGTTTGCTGGAGTCCATCCTGACCGGCCCCCTGGTGGTCGGGCAATGGATCAACATGGAACATTATTTTTCTACGGTCGACAATGAGCGTTATGGCAGCGGCAACAAGGCATATCACAATATCGCCGGTCGCTTTGGCGTGATGACCGGCAATCTGAGCGACCTGCGTACCGGCTTGCCGGCGCAAACCGTGCTCAAGGATGGCCATCCTTATCATGAGCCGCTGCGACTGATTACGCTCATTGAGGCACCTTTTGAACACGCCCGCAGCGCGATAGAAGGCGTCGTTACCATCAAACGCCTGGTGCAGAATGGCTGGATACGCATGTTGGTGCTCGATCCTGAAACCCTCGCAGTACATCTTTATGACCACGGCGCATGGCAACAAGTGGACTTGCCTGACGCGTTTGTTCTCGAACCCACCGGGAGTGATTGAAGCATGAATAACCTGAATCTGAGTACGCTAAAAAAACTCGAAATTATTCTGGAGGGTGAGCATCAGGCGTTTGCCACCGACTTGCTGGAACGTGCTGGCGTGACCGGCTATACCATCGTCAATAAGCTGTCAGGAAAAGGTAGCCACGGTTTTCATGAGGGGCACGTGATGTTCAATGAAGACTCAGTGTTGATCATGATCATTACCGCCGTATCGGAAGAGCTGGTTGAGCCCATACTGGAAGGCTTCGCGCCGTTTTTTAACGAACATACCGGTGTGATTTTCGTATCCGATATTCAGGTTAGCCGTCTGGTCAAGTTCCAGGGCTAAATGCAGCGCGCCGGCAGTGCGTTTATGCGTCGGCTTCGGTTTGCGGGATTTTTATGAAGCGACTGCTTTCCTGCAGCACAAAATCCTTGAAAGCTGCCGCTGCTCCTGAAAAACGTTTGCCAGTACGGTGCACCAAATACCAGTCCTTGACGATGGGAAAGCCTTCCACATCCAGTATTGCCAATCGACCCAACGCCAGCTCCAGCTCCAGTGTGTGGATCGACACCATGCCCAGGCCCAGCCCCGCCATGACGGCATGCTTGATGGCCTCGTTACGGCTCATTTCCATGGTGGTTATCATGCTCAGGCCGCGTTGCTGCATGAAGCGTTCGATGGCGTTGCGTGTGCCGGAGCCTTGTTCGCGCTGGATAAAGGGCTCCTGCATCAGCCTGTGCAGCGAGATGCGGCCAACATGGGCCAGCGGATGGTTGGGCGGTGCGATGACCACCAGCGGGTTGCTCATGAACGAGTCGGCTTCCAGGTCCAGTCCATTTGGGGGTGTCCCCATGATCGCCATGTCGGGCAAGTTGTCGGCAAGTTGCCGCAATAGCGTAGCGCGGTTAGTCACGTCCAGATTGACGGTGATACCGGCATGCAGGCGACAAAATTCGGCAAGCAGATAGGGCGCGAAATATTTTGCCGTGCTGGTCACTGAAATATTGAGGGTGCCGTGTTTCACACCTTTCATTTCGTCCAGAACCATGCTGATGTCGTCGAATTTTTCCGCAATGGAACGGCTGAATTGATACATCTCGCGTCCGGCTTCGGTGAGAAAAATTTTTCTGCCCATGTGCTCGAACAAGGCCATGCCGACATCCTCTTCCAGCTGCTTGACCTGGGTGGAAACAGCTGGCTGCGTCAGATGCATTTCTTCTGCAGCCCGGGTGTAGCTGGAGTTGCGTGCCACGGCTTCAAATAAACGGAGTTGTCTGAGTGTGAAATTCATGTCTGTCCCCTAGGGTGTCGAGAATGGCACGGGATCCATTCGGTAAGCTTAATGTATTTCATAATTATTATTCATTTTAAATTATGTTCTGGTTTATTTATAGTGGGACCACTGCTGGAGTCGGGCTGAATCTATATGGCCGGAGGTCGGTGTTTGAGAGTTGCCTCGTGAGAAGTGCGTCATTTTTTAAGTGTTGCTTAAAGGAGAGTGTGATGAGCGTCAAAAAATTTAATGCGGGTGTCAAGGAGTATCGCCAGACTTACTGGATGCCGGAATACGCACCGCTGGATACCGACATCCTTGCGTGCTTCAAGATTACTCCGCAAGCCGGTGTGGATCGTGAAGAAGCGGCCGCTGCCGTGGCTGCGGAGTCATCGACCGGTACCTGGACCACAGTCTGGACTGACCTGTTGACCGATCTGGATTACTACAAAGGCCGCGCCTATCGCATCGAAGATGTGCCAGGTGATGACACCTGCTTCTACGCGTTTGTGGCTTACCCGATCGACTTGTTCGAAGAAGGCTCCGTGGTCAACGTCTTCACTTCTCTGGTCGGCAACGTATTCGGCTTCAAGGCCATCCGCGCCCTGCGTCTGGAAGACGTGCGCTTCCCGATTGCTTACGTTAAGACCTGCGGCGGTCCCCCCCACGGTATTCAGGTCGAGCGCGACAAAATGAACAAGTATGGCCGTCCTATGCTGGGCTGCACCATCAAGCCGAAGCTGGGTCTGTCCGCGAAGAACTACGGTCGTGCGGTGTATGAATGCTTGCGCGGTGGTCTGGATTTCACCAAGGACGACGAAAACGTTAACAGCCAGCCATTCATGCGCTGGCGCGATCGCTTCCTGTTTGTGCAGGATGCAACACTCACAGCACAGGCCGAAACCGGTGAACGCAAAGGTCATTACCTGAACGTTACGGCCCCCACCTTTGAAGACATGATGGAGCGTGCTGAGTATGCCAAGGAACTCGGCGCACCCATCATTATGCATGACTACATAACGGGTGGATTTACTGCCAACACGAGTCTGGCTAACTGGTGCCGCAAGAACGGGATGTTGTTGCACATCCACCGTGCGATGCATGCCGTGCTCGATCGCAATCCGCACCACGGTATTCACTTCCGTGTGTTGACCAAGATTCTGCGTCTGTCCGGTGGTGACCACCTGCACTCCGGCACGGTCGTGGGCAAGCTGGAAGGCGACCGCGCCGCAACACTGGGCTGGATAGATTTGATGCGCGAATCATTCATACCTGAGGATCGTTCACGCGGAATCATGTTTGACCAGGATTGGGGCTCAATGCCAGGCGTTTTCCCGGTTGCTTCTGGTGGTATTCACGTATGGCACATGCCGGCACTGGTCAACATCTTTGGTGATGACTCGGTATTGCAGTTCGGTGGCGGTACGCTGGGTCACCCATGGGGCAACGCGGCAGGTGCAGCTGCCAACCGTGTGGCACTTGAGGCTTGTGTGGAAGCGCGTAACGAAGGGCGTGAGCTGGAGCGCGAAGGCAAGGAAATCCTCACCAACGCAGCCAAAGACAGTCCGGAACTCAAGATCGCCATGGAAACCTGGAAAGAGATCAAGTTCGAGTTTGACACGGTGGACAAACTGGACGTCGTGAACCGTTAATTTTCGATGGCTTAATCGCGCAGATTTAATTTGTGCCGACCGTGCCGGCTGGCCGGTCGGCGACTCAAGAAAGGAATAGCAATGTCTGATATTCAGGATTACATCTCGACTCCAAAGTACGAAACATTCTCGTATCTGCCCCCCCTGACTCCGGAAAAAACCCGTCGCCAGATTGCGTATATGGTCAGCCAAGGCTGGAACCCGGGAATCGAGCATGTAGAACCGGCTCGCGCAGCTGCTTACTACTGGTACATGTGGAAATTGCCGATGTTTGGCGAAGAGTCGGTCGACGCCATCATTGCCGAACTGGAGGCATGCAAGCGTGCGCATCCGGGTCATCACGTCCGCCTGATCGGTTATGACAATTACTCGCAGAGCCAGGGCAGCTCGTTCGTGGTATTCCGCGGGTAGTACCTGCTAGTTGATAGGTCATTCAGTTGGTGACCCTATCAGGGTCGAGTTGAACACGGAAGGATAAAAGCATGAGTGATGCGATTGCAAACACAGCAGCAACACCTCGTTCCGCGCGCGCGGCGGCCTTGGCGCGACGCCAGGCATTGTCGCAAAACGGACGTACCGCGCTGGCGGCAAAACCACCACAGTCGGCAGCACGTCCGGCAACGGCTTCCCGCCCGACACCGGCGGCAGTGGATGTGCAGCCTGCTGCGCCAACGCCCGCTGTTATGGCGCCAGGCGGTCTGTCCGGCAAGTCGCTGTCACGTGCGCGTCGCGAAGCGCTGTCGCAAGGCGGCCGGGCTGCGCTGGCTCAGGGCAAGACGAGTGCGCCGGCTGTGCGCCCGGCAACGGTGCAGGCGGCTGAACCGGCGGCATTGGCAGAGGCGGCAGACTGCGGTTGTGGTTGCAAAGGCAAAAACAAGCTCGACGACAGCAAGATCGAAACCGAGCAGACGCTCGACGCCGTATGCAATCTGGTGGAGAGCGAACCGGTTGCGCCGGCTGGCTCGGCGGCTTCGGCAGTACGCAAGCTGTGCCAGGCGCGGCGCAGTGCGCTGGCGAGCCAGGGCAAAACCGCCGTCAAGTCAGCGTCCAGAACGGCTGCATCTGCGCAGCGCAGCAACGGCAAGTCCATGGGCATGAGCGGGCGCGATGCGGCACGCGCGCGACGTGCCGCCTTGTCCAACGAAGGGCGTGGAGACAGCCAGGCATCGCGGCCGGCTGGGCGGGTACGTCCCCAGGCGCCGGGCAAGGTGGAAGTGGGTACGACCTTGACTGGCACCAGCGTGACAGGCACCCAGGTCGAACGCACCGGGAAAGTGACCGGTAACGAGCCGGGCAGCTGCCGCGTCATTACCGGCACGGAGTACATCGGTGCCGAGCAATACGAGGTTTTGTGTCCGGTCATGCCCGCCCCGGCGGCGGCCAAGGTCAGCATCAGCAATACAGGTCGCGGCCAGCGCGTCAGTGGCGCAGGCCTGGATCGCAGTGAACGGATGACAGGTGGCGAAGCGGGTACATGCAAGCCGGTGACCGGTACCGAATATCTGAGCGCGGACAAGTTTGAATCGTTCTGTGCGGCCAAACCGCTGGTCGCACCTGCCAAGGTAAATCTGGCATCGACCCAGGCCGGGCTACCGGTAAGCGGCACGCTCGTCGGGCGCAACCCGAAAGTGACGGGGGATGAGCCGGGCAGCTGCAGCAGCAAGCTCACCGGCAGCCAGTATGCACAGGATCAGGCAGGCAGTGCCTGCCGCAGCGGCAACAACGCGCCGCATAAAGTCAGCGTGATGAGCACGGTCAAGCAACAAGCGGTGACCGGCACGGACGTTGCGTCGAGTGAACTCATTACCGGCGCAGAGCGTGGGGCGTGCGCCGCAGTGACCGGTACCGAGTCCAATGGTCTGGCCCAGTATCAAGCCTGCAATCACGCGCCGCAGGCGCTGCCTGAAAAAGTCGGACTGATGCGCACCCGCCATGATCAGCAGGTATCCGGCACCATGGTCGAGCAAAGCGGCAAAGTGACCGGCGGTGAGCAGGGCGGCACGCAGATGATTTCCGGTACCGAATATATCAATACGGATCCGCGCGCCGGCTTGAACGATGCCTCACAACAACAGGCTTCCCGTGCCCTGATGGTCAGCCGTAGCGCGCAGGCAGGATTGGCGTTGCGCGCCGCACGCAGTGAAAACGGCAGCAAGGTGACCGGTGCAGAACGTGGCGAGAACCAGGTATTGAGCGGCACACCTTATGCCGGTACGTATCAGCGTGTGTCACAGCGCGGTGCCAACAGCAATCCGCATCCTCTCAGCCGTGCTGCGATGGATGCTCCGCGAATGGCGGCAGCGCCGGAGCCTGCGCCACTGCGGGGGGAGTTCAGTATCGCCACGCCGTCACGCACCGCACAGGATAGTAACTTGAGCCGGATTACAGGCACGGCGTATGGTGCAGTCGGCCGGATTACCGGTCCGGTAAATCTGGCCGCCGGACTGGTATCGGGTACGCCTGAATTTCGCCATCAGGAAGGTACCTCGCAGCAGATGGCGGCACGAGCCCCGGCGCCTGTGGGCGACGACATGCGGAGCCGTCTGACTGGCGACGGACGTGAGGGTGGATTTGCGATTACCGGGGCAGCCTGGCGGCGCAATGAAAGCGTCACGGGTACCGAAGGTGATGCAACACGCCGCAACCCCACCTTTCGTGGCGAGCAGCGCAGTCTGATGGTAGGGGCGGCGCAACTCAAGGACCGTGAAAAGCCGGACCTGCCGATAAGCCGCATTACCGGCAGCAGCGGTAATGATGCCAAAGGTTCCGCGATTACTTACTCCGGTGGCGCGCGCGGTTGACGCAGCGTCTTTTACTAACCTCAACAGGCCGCACACGCAATGAATACGAGAAACCGACCCGGGCGCAATCCCGGCCTGCAGCCCGCAGCAAGACGCCCGCCTTATGGCTTGGGTACGCCTGCGGGTGTGCTGCCGGCACGACACGGGCAGGCCTTGTATGGCAGCGCAGCGCAGACCTCGATTGAGTGTAACGCCAACTGTCTGGTGGAAAACGGGCGGCTGCGCCGCCATCCACTCGCCAATCAGGAAGAAAATCAGCGTCTGCTGGCGCACGAATTAAGTGTAAAGGGGCGCTTCGATGCCATTGTACCCGTGCTCAAACGTATAGCAGGGCTACAGCACGAGGTGGATTTCAGTGACCGTGCGCAACAGATTGCGCGTGAACAACTGGGGTTCGAACTGCCTGCGCAGATTCTGGCCGATGCCTGGATAGCTGATCTGGACATGCGTGCCTTGTATGGCGAATGTGTCATGCAAACCGTGGGTCTCATGGCTGCTCAAGCGGAGCTAAACAACCCGCATCGTGGTACCGATGAAGCAGTCGCATTTTTTCTGGATAGCGGCTACCACGCAGTGGATCTCTCGCCCTGCTCGGATGGCCGTCTCAAGGGGCTGGTGCGTTATATCCTGCGCCTGCCGGATGGTGCGGTGCGCAGTCGCAAAGCCTACGCTGGTGCGATGTTCGATGTGGACGCCAATGTCAAACGCTGGATTGAAACCGAACTGATGCGGTTTCGCGAAGGGCGGCCGGTTACGGCCGACGCCGGCACCCGTTATCTGAAGGTGGTGGTGTATCACTGGAGCAGCTCGGATCCGACGCACGAAGGCTGTGCCGCCCATTGCAGCAATGTGACCCGGGCAGCTGAGGCGGGACTGAAGCGACTGGGCGAGTTTCGCCAGGCCATAGAAAACAGTTTTTGCTGCGGCGCATCGGTGGACACCTTGTTGATCGGCGTGGATACCGATACCGACGCGATCAAGGTACATATCCCCGACGCCAAAGGCGAAATGAGTCTGCACCGCTTCATCGACAATATGGAGTTGTATCAAAGCAGCGCCAATAATGATCCGAGTGCGGCGCGGCTTAAGATCTACCAGGCAATCCAGGCAGCCAGCGCAATGGGTGGCTGGGGCGGTGGAGAGGGTGAGCCACACGAAGGAATGCGGCGTTTGATTGCCACGCTGCTGATCAACAACCTGTCTCAGATCGACTACGTATGCAGTTACCAGGGCGGCCGTTATGCCGACATCGGTCATGCCGAACGCTTCATCAGCGTGGGTGACGGTTTCGAGGAGTTCCAGTTGCGTAATCTGGCGTACTTTGCCCACCTGTACACAGTGGAAGAAGGCGCGCCAGACATGGATGTAGGAATCAAGATTTTTGGCAAGCTGAATATCAAGCACGGCTTGCCTGCGCCCGTGGCGATTCACTATCGCTACGACAGTCGGGTACCGGGTGGCCGCGAGCGCACGGTAGAGCGTTGCCGCCGGGTCAAGGCGGCCATTGAATCGCGTTATACGTCACTGAGCCAGAAAGGTCTGCTGATTTGTGGCATGACCGTGCAAGACAAGCGTCCGGGCAGCCCGATAGAACGGGTTGAGGCGGAAACGCCATAAATTGGCACAGGAGAGCGGTAATGAAGATTTGCCAAGTAGAGAAAACGCTGGTTTCGACCAATCGCATCAAGGATTTGGGGCATCGCCCGCTGCTCGTTGTGCGGGAAAAAGTGGGTGGACCGCGTCAGGTAGCGGTCGATGCCGTGGGGTGTATAGCGGGAGACTGGGTGATCTGCGTGGGCTCGTCTGCCGCGCGTGAAGCGGCGGGCAGCAAGGATTATCCGAGTGATCTGACCATCGTCGGAATTATCGATCACTGGTCGGAGGGCTGACATGGAGATCATGCGTGTAGTGTCGGAACTGGTGGCGACGCGACGCGTAGCGGGGTTGCAGAATTCATCTCTGCGCGTGCTGGAAGATGTCAAGGGCAAGCTGAGCGTGGCTTGCGACCCGGTAGGCGCGCCCCCCGGCAAGTGGGTGATCACCACCGGTGGTTCGGCGGCACGCATCGCAACGGGTGACAGAGCAATCCTGACCGACTTGACGATTTGCGGAATTATTGATGCATGGGACGCCGGTAACGGCAATTGAGCAGCTTTTTTAACCGAGAAGGAGTTTTGAAATGGCAAACGTAAGCGGAATTGCACTGGGCATGATTGAAACCCGAGGCCTGGTTCCGGCAATTGAAGCGGCAGACGCGATGACCAAGGCAGCGGAAGTGCGTCTGGTAGGCCGCCAGTTTGTGGGCGGCGGCTACGTGACCGTACTGGTTCGTGGTGAAACGGGCGCGGTGAATGCAGCCGTGCGCGCCGGTGCCGATGCGTGCGAACGCGTGGGCGACGGACTGGTGGCAGCGCACATCATTGCCCGTGTGCACAATGAAGTCGAAAACATCCTGCCCAGCCCGGAAGCGTAAGGCAGACACGAAATTAACCGAGATCAAGAAGGAGTTTTGAAATGGCAAACGTAAGCGGAATTGCACTGGGTATGATTGAAACCCGTGGCCTGGTTCCGGCAATTGAAGCGGCAGACGCGATGACCAAGGCAGCGGAAGTGCGTCTGGTAGGCCGCCAGTTTGTGGGCGGCGGCTACGTGACCGTACTGGTTCGTGGTGAAACGGGCGCGGTGAATGCAGCCGTGCGCGCCGGTGCCGATGCGTGCGAACGCGTGGGCGACGGACTGGTGGCAGCGCACATCATTGCCCGTGTGCACAATGAAGTCGAAAACATCCTGCCCAGCCCGGAAGCGTAAGGCAGACACGAAATTAACCGAGATCAAGAAGGAGTTTTGAAATGGCAAACGTAAGCGGAATTGCACTGGGTATGATTGAAACCCGTGGCCTGGTTCCGGCAATTGAAGCGGCAGACGCGATGACCAAGGCAGCGGAAGTGCGTCTGGTAGGCCGCCAGTTTGTGGGCGGCGGCTACGTGACCGTACTGGTTCGTGGTGAAACGGGCGCGGTGAATGCAGCCGTGCGCGCCGGTGCCGATGCGTGCGAACGCGTGGGCGACGGACTGGTGGCAGCGCACATCATTGCCCGTGTGCACAATGAAGTCGAAAACATCCTGCCCAACTCGCCTGATGCCGGTATGGGCGGGCGTGACGGCGATATCAGCTAAGGCGATTGCCTGAGGCACAGTGCCATGTCGATGTATGCTGATCCACGATTGAGCGGGTATCTGTCACGCGCCCTCAGCCACGAGCTGGCGGCAGTACAGCAGTATCTCATGCAGGCCAAACTCACTGGCCTGTGGGGCCTGTCCGA
>NZ_JBTSEG010000035.1:23170-25060 GCF_054605375.1 Sulfuriferula sp.
GTGCCATGTCGATGTATGCTGATCCACGATTGAGCGGGTATCTGTCACGCGCCCTCAGCCACGAGCTGGCGGCAGTACAGCAGTATCTCATGCAGGCCAAACTCACTGGCCTGTGGGGCCTGTCCGAAATGAGCGCACGTCTGCGTGACGATGTGAATGAAGAGCTGGTGCATGCGGGCCGCCTGATGGAAAGGATGCTGGTATTGGGTGTGCCTTCCAATGCTACACAGTTGCCGCCTGCACGAACCGGGCGAAGCGTGACGGAAATGTTGCAGATAGACCGGGCGCTGGAAATAGAGGCGATACGGTTGTATGAAGAAGCCACACAGTATTGTGCCCGGATTCGCGACAGTGAGACGCAAGTCCTGTTCGCCGGTATTTTGCAGGATGAACTGGGTCACTTAAGCGAACTGGATCGAATGTTGATGGATTTGGCGGGGGTGCATGATGAGCGAAAACGAGGCTAAGCAGGCGGGTGCAGCACCTGGCGGAGAGCGGATTGCAAGCCTGAATCTGCGCTTTGATTTTGCCAGCTATGCCGATACGCGTCGATTTCTTGACCAGATGGCAGATTTGTCCAAGCGCGAGGATTACTACCCGGACGTGAGCTTTGGAAAAACCTACGCCAACATCAGTATTGATGGGGACGGGCAAACGGCATTGCAACAGCGTAACTCCGGCTTCATAAACGAAATGAAGGCATTGGCAATGCAGCAGGGGGGGTAGTGACCGATGATAGGGACCACGCGGCGAATATTGAGTGATTAAGAGACGGGGTGGGCATGACAAACCGAATCATTGCAGTCATCAATCAAAAGGGCGGCACCGGCAAAACAACCTTGGCGCTGAATCTGGCTGCCGGTTTGGTGCAGCGTGACAGCACCCACTTGGTGGATGCGGATCCGCAGCGTTCGATTACTCAATGGGTCGGCATGGGAGGCGGCAATTCTGGCCTGCCGGGGGTAGCCCAGCTGGGGGGTAATCCGGCGAATGTGCTGGGCAAGCTTGCGCGCAGCCACCGCTACGTGGTGGTGGATTGCCCGCCGACAGTGCAAGGCGAGATGGTCGCCACCATCATGCGCATGGCGCATCTGGTGCTGATACCGATATTGCCCTCGCCGATTGACTTGTGGGCGAGTGTGGATATGGCACGGGCAGTAAAACATGCGCAGCGTGACAACCCGAATTTGCGTGCCTGCCTGGTGCTCAATCAGCTGGAATCGCGCAATGCGCTGTCACGCGACATGCGCGAGGCAGTGGCTGAATTCGATGTCCCGGTACTGTCCGCCGGCATGCAGCGGCGCGCAGCATATCGCAGCGCGGCCGTGGAAGGACTAAGTGTATATGGTGTCGGCAAGCGGGGTCAGCATGCCGTGTCGGATATTGAAGCAATCATTGAGGAGGTCTTATGTCTGTGAAAAAGATGGGATCCAAGCTGGTGCAGGGTGTGCGTGACATCAAGTCGCAACAAGCGCAGGAGGCCATGGTGACACCAGTTGTCGCAACGCCTAAGCGCGTAACCAGGCCGGAAACAACCAAGCCCGCTGCCGCACCCAAGGCCGCCAAACCCAAGGTGCCGTCGTTCGTGCATCCGGATCGGGTATGGCCGGATTGAGTAGGCCCGCATACGGCTAAACAAAAATCGATTCGACAGTTTTTACATGATTTTTCAGGATCGCCAGCTTGCTTGACCGGCTTGTCACATCCTGTAAACCCTGTCTCATCAAAGCTAATGCAGCATGGAGTTTGATATGAATGACCTGATCGCGCAGTACCGCATCGAAAAAGAACCCTACTACCGCGGCGTGGCCGACGAAGTTGCGCTGTATCAAGCGGCCTACTCGGTGCGCATGCCGATGATGCTCAAAGGCCCCACCGGCTGCGGCAAGA
>NZ_JBTSEG010000036.1:0-23863 GCF_054605375.1 Sulfuriferula sp.
GCAACCTGGAACGTCAATTCCCTCAAGGTTCGCCTGCCGCATTTACTTGACTGGCTGGCTGCGCGCCAGCCCGATGTAGTGTGCCTGCAGGAAACCAAGCTGGAGGACGGAAAATTTCCGTGTGACGAAATCATGGCTATCGGCTATCAAGTCGTTTATGCCGGGCAAAAAACCTACAATGGCGTCGCCATCCTCAGCAAACAACCGTTACTGGAGGTGACTGTCGGCATGGCAGGTTACGACGATCTGCAGCAAAGGGTTCTCGCCGCCACGATCAATGGCACTCGGGTAATCTGCGTGTATGTGCCGAATGGTCAAAGCGTGGATTCGGACAAGTATCAATACAAGCTGGCCTGGCTGAAAGCGCTTACAGGGCTGCTTCGCAATGAACTCGCGCGCTACCCGAAACTGATCGTGCTGGGTGATTACAATATCGCCCCCGATGACCGCGATGTGCACGACCCGGCAGCCTGGGTCGGCTCGGTGCTGGTATCCGAAGCGGAACGCGCGGCATGGCAAGGCTTGCTGGCGCTCGGACTGAAAGACAGCTTTCGGCTGTTCGAGCAGCCCGAACAAACTTTCAGCTGGTGGGATTACCGCATGGCTGCATTCCGGCGCAATATGGGGATGCGCATTGACCATATCCTGCTCTCCGAGGCCTTGGCACCCACTTGTACCGCATGCGTTATCGATAAGGACATACGCAAACTGGAACGACCCTCCGACCATGCGCCTGTGGTGGCAGAACTCGCCGGCTAACGCCGCTATGTTTGTCGGCGCGCCTGCATGGCGTTGCTCAGAACAGCTCGCGTCGCCGCATCCAGAAGACGCTCGGCCAGCGGAAAAATTTCGCGCTCTTCCACGGCGATATGCGCGCGTGTCAGTACCACGAAGGATTGCACAGCGAGGTCGGCTGGCGCACCCCTGGAAATGGCCAGCAAAGCCGCTTCCATCTCTATCCATAGCTGGTCCAGTTCGCGATGCTGGGCTATCAGCTTTTCCAGCCCCTGATGCTGGATGGCCGGAAAGGCGGAATGGGCACGCAGTGCCGGAAACAGATCACGCTCTTCATCCTGATGGTGCAATGGCGCGGCCACCTGAAAATAACGCAGAATGCGCACCGCCGCCTGTTGCGCATCTTCATCTGCTCCATGCTGCCGCAGGTGCGATACCAACCGTTCCAGCGTATCGCAATGGCCGAGGATGCGTTCATGGCAGGCACGTAGCAGCCCTATTGGATCATCGAATCCCGGCGCTGGTTTGGGCATCAGTTGCATGGGCTACTCTCCTGGTTGTATATGTAGCGGGATGACCATACCGTTCTTGCGCGGCTTGGACCATAGCACCGGCCAGATGCGCACGGTAAACACCAGAAGCGACAACCAGATCAGCGCACCGCCGGCGATAACCACTGGATAGACACCCATCAGGAAACCGGCGCTGTATGCCAGCAACCCGGCATGCACCAAGCCCATCTGTAGCCACGGCCACTTACCCATCAGGATAGGACTGCCGGTAAACCGCGGCAGCATGTGCGCGGCCAATCCATAGATCAGCATCAGCATGAAGCCCACCGTGACGAGATGCAGCGCCACCGGGCGCGCCGGACCGTCGGTCAGCAGAGTGCCATTAATAGCCAGCCCAAGTCCGCCCAGCATCAGATAGACCATGGCCCCCAGCATGAACAGGCGATTATCCGGCGACAGCGTAAGACCGGCGTGCTGCATGTTCGTTTTCTGCTTGGCGGGTGCGGTGGCCACCCAATCGCGTGCTTCCGCAAAGGTTTGCACACCGATGCCCTTCAGTTCGCCGTCGATCACCACGGCCGGGATGGTCTTCAAACGCAGCCGGCTCACCAGGGCGCGCCCCTCCGGCTGCCCCATATCCAGCACCGAAAATTCGATATCCTTTTCCTCGGCCACCTCGCGCCAGATTTTTTCTGACTGATGGCAGGAAGCGCACCATTCCGAAACCAGCAATTCGACTTTCATGTTTGTTCCCTAATCCTGGCAGCGCATGCACTGCACGTCATAACGCTCTATCCACGCCTTGAGCGCTTCCTGTGCGGCGTTGCCGGTGGTGAGATGCGTCAACGCGGTGCTCGGGTCGTCCGGCTTCATGCGCACCAGCCAGGCGTCGTGGTAGGGATCGATATTGATCAGGTTGGGGTTGGCCAGGACCGTCTCGTTACGCGCCACGATCACGCCGGGGAACGGTGCCGGTATACCGCCCGCCCATTTACCCGACTCCAGCCGCGCCATCGGTTTTTTCCATTCGCGATGGGTGCCGATATTCTTGATCCATACATACTGCACCTTACCCGACATGGTTTGCGATGGATCGGTGAGACCGATGGTGTAGGTGCCATCTTCTTCCGGGCGCACCCATACGTAGTCCAGGTCGTAATAAAGGTCTTCCGGCAACTCACAGCCGCGGTGTTCCGACATGATTATCTCCAGGGTCCGTTGGGTTTGACGGTAAACAGCATATTGATACCGAATAACGCTATGGCGAAATAGGTGATAGCGCCGCCCACCAGCACCAGCCAATTGAGCATGCTCAACCAACCGACTATCATGAGCGGCAAACCGGCGTTGGCGAGATAGAGTTGCCAGTTCGCCATGCGTTCCGAATATAATGCATTACCGGAAAATCGCGGCAGCACATGCAGCGCCACGCCATAGATAAACATCAGCATGAATCCGAGCAACATAATGTGCCCATGCATGCGCGCTACGTTGCCGGGAATCAGACCCGGCGCAATAAGCCAGGTGAGGGCAACCAGCCCGCCCAGCAGGCCATAAATGAGTGAAATGGTAATAAACCAGCGGTTACGCTTGTGCATAATAAAAACCTTGTTAAATTTGGAATCATCCTATCCCGCTTGATTTATTAATACCTTGATCTAGATCAAATGTCCATGCCCACTACGCCTGATATCAAGGATTTCCGCCTCGCTTATCTGTTCCGCGATCTGGATCGAGCGCTGCTTGTGCAAGTCGCGGAACGTGCCCGCTGGCGTGAGCTGGAAGCTGGCGAACCGTTGTTTGCGAAGAATGATCCGGGTAACCGCTTTTTCTTGGTCAAAACAGGGACAATCAAGCTGTTTTTATTAGCCGAAGACGGGCAGGAACATGTCATGGAACTGATCGGACGCGAGCATCTGTTCGCCGAGGCGGTGATGTTCATGGGCGGACGCTACCCCGTTCACGCCAGCGCCTTGGAGGCGACCCGGCTGATCGCATTTGACGCTGATTTTTTCCTGGGACTGTTACGCTGCGATGCGGATTTATGTCTTGCGCTGCTGGCGGCAATGAGCCGGCGCGTACATGGCTTGGTAACGGAAATCGATCGCCTCACCTTGCAAACCGGAGTGCAGCGCTTTGCTCAATACCTGCTGGCGCAGCCGGCGCAAAAAAGTGCGGCTACTCGCACTGTGCGGTTGCCCGCGTCGAAGCAAACCATCGCTTCGCTGCTGGGTATCCAGCCAGAAACACTGTCGCGCATCCTGTCCAAGCTGCGCGACGAGGGTTTGATCCAGGTCAATGCTGAAACCGTCGTGGTACTCAAACCCGATGCGCTGAGCCGTATCTCCTGAAATATTCATCACACCATGTACGGTTCATGGCATGCATCAACGCTGTGGACCAGCGTCCGCATTATTCAACAGGCGCATCCTTGCTTTCCAGACCCAGATCCTGGATTTTTCGGGTCAGGGTATTGCGCCCCAGGCCCAACAGATTGGCGGCCTCAATACGCCGGCCACCGGTGTGCTTAAGTGCAACGGTGATCAGGGTTTTCTCGAATTCCTGGGTGAGTCCTTCAATAATCCCCACCTCACCGCGCCCTAATGCGGCGTCCGCCTCGCGTGCCAATGAGTGCGCCCAGTTGCCTCCGGCAGGTGCCTGACCCGCTGCGCCCAGCAATTCGGGCGGCAAATCGGCGACATCAATATTTTGTCCGGGCGCCATTACAGTGAGCCAATGGCAAACGTTTTCAAGTTGGCGGACGTTGCCGCTCCAGGCAAGCTGGCTCAGATGCTTGAGCGCTGCATCGGAAAGCTTTTTCGGTTCCACGCCTTGCTCACGCGCAGTCTTTTGCAAAAAATGACGCGCCAGGATAGGAATGTCCTCGCCACGTTCGCGCAGTGCTGGCAAGCGCAGTCGAATCACGTTCAAACGGTGATAGAGATCCTCGCGGAACAGTCCTTCCTTTACCCGGTTATCCAGATTCTGATGGGTCGCGGCAATCACCCGCACATTCACCTTGATCGGCTGATGACCGCCCACGCGATAAAACTGACCATCGGCCAGCACCCTGAGCAGGCGTGTTTGCAGCTCCGGCGGCATATCGCCGATTTCATCCAGAAACAGGGTGCCGCCGTCGGCCTGCTCAAACCGGCCACGACGCTGGGCTTGCGCGCCGGTAAAAGCACCGCGCTCGTGTCCGAACAATTCGGATTCCAGCAAATCTTTGGGGATCGCCGCGGTATTCAACGCAATGAAGGGTTTGGCTGCGCGCGGACTGTGGCGGTGCAGGGCCGACGCGACCAGTTCCTTGCCGCTGCCGGACTCGCCGGTAATCAACACTGTGGTGTGGGACTGCGAGAGGCGGCCAATGGCGCGGAACACCTCCTGCATGGCGGGTGCCTGACCAAGAATTTCCGGTACCGCTTCATTCGGCACAGCGGCAGTCTCGTCTTCTCGCAGGCTTTCGTCGATAGCACGGCGGATCAGTTCGATGGCATGATCCACATCGAATGGCTTGGGCAGATATTCAAACGCACCGCCTTGAAATGCCGCTACAGCGGACTCCAGATCGGAATAGGCGGTCATGATAATCACCGGGAGACGCGGATAGCGCTCTTTGAGCCGTTGCAGCAAATCCAGCCCGGAAGCGCCAGGCATGCGGATGTCGCTCACCACGACTTGTGGCGAATCTTTTTCCAGCGCCGCTTCGGCTTCCTGCACCGAGGAAAAACTTGCAAACGGGATTTCTTCGCGCTTCAGGGCTTTTTCAAACACCCAGCGTATGGAACGGTCATCGTCGATAATCCAGACAGGTTTCATCATGATTTATTCAGTTCTCTTTATTTCCGTTTGCTCCCAACGGCAGCAGCAGGGTAAAACAGGTATGCCCGGGGCGACTATCCACTTCTATCGTGCCCTGATGCTGATGCACGAATGTCTGTGCCAGCGTCAGGCCAAGGCCACTGCCGCCTTCACGGGCCGATACCAGTGGATAAAAAATGCGTTCGCGCACCGATTCCGGTATCCCCGGGCCATCGTCAATAATCTGGATTTGCACTGCAAGAGGATGGCGTTTCATGGTCAACGTCACTTGCCTTGCAATGCGCGTGCGCAGTACAACTTCACCTTTACCGTGTAGCGCCTGAACTGCGTTGCGCACAATATTCAGCGTGGCCTGGATGAGCTGTTCGCGATCTCCGGTAATCTCAGGAATACTGGTGTCATAATCGCGCCGAATCTTGAGTCCGCTCTGCGTTTCGGCCAGCACCAGGCTGCGTACCCGTTCCAGCACTTCCAGAATGTTGACCGCACTGATTTGCGGTAGCCGGTGGGGCGTGAGCAATCGATCCATCAGGGATTGCAAACGGTCGGACTCCTGAATGATTACCTGCGTATATTCACGCGTTTCCTTGGGCAACTCGTGCTCCAGCAACTGCGCCGCACCACGGATACCACCCAGCGGATTTTTAATTTCATGCGCGAGATTGCGAATCAGTTCACGATTGGCCTGTTGCTGTAACAGCATACGCTCATCCCGGGCAATTTTGAGTTGCTGGTCCATCGGATGAAATTCGATCATGAATGCCACCGGCGCATTTTCCAGCGGCGTCACCGTACAACTCACCTGCAGACGATTGGTGTTCACTTCCAGGACCAGTTCATGCTCGGTAAAACTGGCATTGTGTGAAAGCGCGTAATCAAGGGCCGAGTGTAACTGCTTTGGAGAATTAAACAGCGCGTCCAGTGACAGGCCATTTGCCTGGCCGGCAGAAAGCCCGAGCAGGTTTTCGGCGGCCGGATTCAGGTAGCGCGTCTGACGCATCTCATCCAGCGCCAGCACTGCGGTGGCCAAATGCTCCAGCCCCATCAACTGATGGCCTATAGCATGCATGGAGGAAGGCTGAGTTTGGGTAGTTTGAGTGGACGCATCTAACGTGTCTAAGCAAATAGCACGCCAGAAAAAACGTGCGGTTATTTAATGCTGGCCAGCTCTTTTTTCAAAGCGCGGATGTTGTCTTCGTGGCGCTTGACACTATCACGCAGTTTGTCTGTGCGTTCACGCCAGCTTGCACTGCCGGCCTGTTCCCCGCTACGCAGTGCTTCACCTGTTTTTTGCGCGGCGACCGCTTCAGCCAGGTTATGCTCTTCGGTACGCAACTCATCCTGCAAAACCGTACGCCGCAAATCATCACGCTTGCGCTGCGTACTGCTGTCCACACGCGGGAAATCGGTGGGTGTACTTGTTTCCTTGGCACGTGCGGCCGGGGCGGCAGGCGTATCCACGGGCCCCAGATTCAGTTTTTTGGCCCCGCGCCTGGGCAAGTTGGTATAAGTAACCTGGCCAGATTCATCCACGTATTTGTAAATTTCAGCGTGGACAGGGAGACTAACGATCAAACCAATGATAAGGAGGGCTGCTTTCATATCCGGAACCGGTAAAAACATACACACTATAACGGCTAAGACGGCTTAGAGTTTATGGCAAATAAAGGCTGTAAACAATCGATGCACAAAAAAAGGGCGGGTAAATCCCGCCCTTTTTAGGATGACAGCGCCGGTTTAGAGCGAGTAGTACATTTCAAACTCGACCGGATGGGTCGTCATGCGGAAACGTGTGACTTCCTCCATTTTCAGTTCGATGTAGGCATCGATCATCTCGTTGGAGAATACGCCGCCACGGGTCAGGAACTCGCGATCCTGATCCAGGTTTTCCAGCGCCATTTCCAAAGAATGGCAGACTTTTGGGATCTTGGCTTCTTCTTCCGGTGGCAGGTCGTACAGATTTTTGTCGGAAGCGTCGCCAGGATGAATCTTGTTCTGGATACCGTCCAGACCCGCCATCATCAGTGCGGTAAAGGCCAGGTAAGGATTGGCGGAAGGGTCAGGAAAACGCACTTCGATACGGCGTGCTTTTTCGCTTGCCACATGCGGAATACGGATCGAGGCCGAGCGGTTCTTGGCGGAGTAGGCCAGCATCACCGGCGCTTCAAAACCGGGCACCAGGCGCTTGTAGGAGTTGGTGCCGGGATTGGTGATGGCGTTCAGTGCCTTGGCATGTTTGATAATGCCGCCGATGTAATACAGTGCTGTTTCAGACAGTCCGGCATAGCCGTTACCGGCAAACAGGTTTTTACCGTCTTTCCAGATGGACTGGTGCACATGCATGCCGGAACCGTTGTCACCAACGATAGGCTTGGGCATGAAGGTTGCTGTTTTGCCATATGCATGAGCCACGTTATGCACCACATATTTCAGGATCTGGGTCCAGTCGGCACGCTTGGTCAGGGTGCTGAACATGGTGCCAATTTCGCACTGCCCGGCAGTGGCAACTTCGTGGTGATGCACTTCCACAGGTACACCCATGTCTTCGAGTGCCAGGCACATGGCGGAACGAACGTCTTGCAGGCTGTCGACGGGCGGGACCGGGAAGTAGCCGCCTTTCACGGTGGGGCGGTGACCCATGTTACCGCCTTCGTATTTTTCTCCGGAACTCCAGGCGGCTTCCTCGGAATTGATTTTGACCGAAGTGCCCGACATGTCGGTATGCCAATTCACGGAATCAAAAACGAAAAATTCGGGTTCCGGGCCGAAATAAGCGGTGTCGCCAATGCCGGTGGATTTGAGGTAAGCCTCGCCGCGCTTGGCGATGGAACGCGGATCGCGGTCATAGCCTTTCATGTCGGTCGGCTCGATCACGTCGCAAGTCAAGAGTAGCGTGGATTCATCCATGAATGGATCCATGCGGGCGCTGTCCGGATCCGGCATCAGGATCATGTCGGAAGCTTGAATGCCTTTCCAGCCGGCGATGGAAGAGCCGTCGAACGCATGGCCGTCTGTGAATTTTTCTTCGTTGAGCTGTTTCACAGGCACGCTGACGTGCTGCTCTTTGCCACGGGTATCGGTAAAACGAAAGTCAACGAATTTCACATCGTTTTCTTTGACCATTTTCATTACATCGGCTACCGCCATTTAAATCTCCTCATTGAGTTGCGTTTGCGTAAAAAACGGATGCACTTTCCCGCTGGGGCATTGTTTGAGCAGAAAACATGCCAGCAAAAATGAATCCCATACCATGGTGCTCGCAGCAAGTGGTCTGTGCGCCGCCTTTACCAAGTACCGGACGTCGGCCGGATGAGCGGCCGCCCAAGACTGGCAATTGTGCCACAAGCGCTTTCATCTCTGAAACAAAAAACGCGCCCTGTTTTTGGGCGCGCCCAAACTATTGCGCCCAATTTTGGTGCGCACAATGCGACGTGCCTGTCTGATTTAATCTGACTATACTCAAATCAGGATTTTACAACACACCTCAAGGAATCCACCATGCCCACCATCAGCAACATTCTCGAGCGCGCGCAACAACGCGGCAAGCTGGCGGGCTTGCCTTATGCCGGTGCCCTTATGCCCACCGAAGCTTATTTCATTTTGTCCCATGCACCCGGAGCTCGCCTGGTGGACGTTCGCTCGCATGCAGAATGGGATTTGGTGGGCGAAATTACCGGCGCCGTGCAACTGGAGTGGCAGGCTTATCCGGGCTGGATACCGAACGCATACTTTATGCAACAGCTCAAGCAACAGGTGGATATGGAAGCACTCGTCATGTTCATTTGCCGCAGCGGCGAACGCTCGCACCAGACTGCCCTGGTGGCACATGGTGCCGGTTATACCGAAGTTTACAATGTGCTGGAAGGCTTTGAAGGCGCCAAGAGCGCGGACGGCATGCGCGGCCAGGGCTGCGGCTGGAAAGCCGCAGCCCTGCCATGGAAACACCGCTAATCCGGCAATTTCCGCTAGAATCGCCTTGGCCCATTTTCAGTGAATCGTCATGCCCCATCTTTATGCGGTTATCGGCAACCCGATCGAGCATTCAAAATCACCGCGCATTCACGCTGCTTTCGCCCGTGAAACCGGCCAGGATATCGTCTATGAGCGTATCCTCGCGCCGCTGGATGGGTTTGCCGACACCGTCAATGCCTTTCGCCATTCAGGAGGCGCCGGGGCAAATGTCACCGTGCCCTTCAAGGAGCAGGCCTTTGCTTTGGCTGACCAGCTGTCCGAGCGCGCACGACTAGCGGGCGCTGCCAATACCCTGAAATTTACCGGCACGGGCATCGAGGGCGACAACACCGATGGCGCCGGGCTGGTAGCCGACATCACTCGCAATCTCGGCTTCAGAATTGCGCATAAGCGGCTGCTGATCATGGGCGCGGGCGGCGCGGCGCGCGGCGTTGCACTGCCGCTGCTTGCCGAACATCCGGCGCAGCTGACCTTTGCCAACCGCAGCATCGACAAAGCACTGTTGCTGCAGCAACAATTCACGCCTTACGGAGCAGTGGCGGCTTGCGATTATCCTGCCCTGAATGGGTTGCAGTTCGACCTGATAATCAATGCCACCTCAGCCAGTCTGACCGGCGATGCGATACCGTTGCCGCCCAATCTTTACGCACACGGCAGTCTGGCCTACGACATGATGTACGGCATCGGGGAAACAGCATTTCTTGCGCATGCGCGTAGTGAGGGTGCGACGCAATGTGCGGATGGGCTGGGGATGCTGGTAGAACAGGCGGCGGAGGCGTTTTTTGTGTGGCGCAAGGTACGTCCGGCTACCGCGCCGGTTATCGCCATGCTGCGTAAGCCCACATAATGGGCAAATGGATACAGCGTGGGCTGCTTGGCCTGTTTTTGCTGGTGCTGGGTTATCAATTGTGGATTTTTGGTCATGTGTGGTGGTGGGTAGACCACAATCCGGCCAACAGCGCGTTCATGGATGAGCGGCTGGATATTCTGCAACAGAACAATCCGGATGCAGAATTGCGTCACAAATGGGTGCCGTATGCAAAAATATCCGGCAATCTCAAGCGCGCGCTGGTCGCAGCAGAAGATGCGCGCTTTCTCCGCCATGATGGCTTTGACTGGGAAGGGATCCAGTACGCGGCTGAAAAAAACCTGAAAAAAGGCAGGATCGTTGCAGGCGGCTCAACCATCAGCCAGCAACTCGCCAAAAACCTGTTTTTGTCAGGCAAGCGTACGCCCTGGCGCAAACTTGAAGAGGCGGTCATCACTGTAATGCTGGAACAAATGATGCCCAAACGCCGTATTCTGGAAATCTACATGAACGTCATCGAATGGGGCAATGGCGTATTCGGCGCTCAAGCCGCAGCGCATTATTACTACCACAGTTCGGCTGCCTCGCTGTCACCGGCCCAGGCCGCCAAGCTCGCCGCAATGGTACCGAATCCGCGCTACTATGACGCCCATCGCAATGCGCGCGGCTTGTTGCATCGGGCAGCCATCATTCAGGCGCGCATGGGCTCAGCAGTCATTCCGCGATAAATTAAATTTAATGCATCGTCTGGCCACCCAGGCCACGCACCTGCGCAACGACATTCACTGTTTCGCGCTTTTTATCGGCTGTTTGGATGATGAGCTTGATAGGGACTGTTTCACCCTCTTTGAAGGGTTGTTTTAGATCGAATAGCATCAGGTGGAAACCGCCCGGCGCCAGCTTTACAGTTTCCCCTTTGGGCAATGCCAGCGTCCCGACTTCACGCATTTCCATCACGCCGTGATTCATCCCCATGAGATGAATTTCCATACGGCCGGCAGCCGGACTCTGAACCTTCACCAGCGTGGCATTTACCGGACTGGCAATCTGCATATAGGCGCCCGCCACCTGCTGACCCGGTGCTGTTGCACGCATCCACGCATTCTCTACTTTTATGTTGGCTGCCATTGCAGTCTGAGCCAGCAACAGCAAACCCAGCATTATGAATCGTTTCATCATCGACATCCTCTAATTTAGGTTTTGGATTGCAGCTTTACACACGCTCGACCTCGACAAAGATACGTGTTTAGGCAAGAAGATGGTATGAATCTGCGTGCGACATATTGCCTCATCTCGACAGGATGCGGCATCGTGTCACATAGGGCATCGCGGTCCCGGCCAGTATGATGGAGCCTGTTTTCGATCCCACGGGAATGCATTGTAATGACCTACCTATCAAGCAAAATCGGTTATCTGACTGTCTGCGTGGCACTGCTTGCCCCCACGTCGGCACTGGCATGTTCCAGTTGCGGGTGCACCTTGAGCCCGGATTGGGAAAACCAGGGATTATCCAGCACGCCGGGGTGGCGGGTGGACTTGCGTTACGACTATATCAACCAGAATCAATTACGCCATGGCAGTGGCACGGCCAGCAATAGCGATATCGCGACTGCGCTGACCAATGGCACGGTAGCTGAAACCGAGCAAATAACCACCAACCGTTATTACACATTGGGCATTGATTATTCTCCTGATCGTGCCTGGGGATTCAACCTTCAGGTTCCGTACGTTGATCGCAATCATGCCACACTGAGTGCAGGCGACAGCGAGAATACCTACTCGCATACCCAAAGCATCGGCGACATCAAGCTGATAGCGCGTTATCAGGGGTTTTCTCCTGACGGGGATACCGGTATCCAGTTCGGCCTGAAATTACCGACCGGCAAACATGATTACAGCTTTTCCAGCGGGCCCGGCGCGGGCACGCCACTGGATCGCAGCCTGCAGCCGGGTAGCGGTAGCACGGATCTTATCCTGGGCGTCTATCGCTATGGCACGCTGAATAAAAACTGGGACTGGTTCGCGCAGGGCCTGTTTCAGGCATCCATCAAAACCCTGCATGGCTATCGCCCCGGCAATGCACTGAATCTCAATACCGGCGTACGTTACATGGCGTTCGACAAGATCGTGCCGCAATTGCAAATCAATGCGCAGACACGTCAGCGTGATGCCGGGGCGAACGCGGATCCTGCCAATACTGGCGGCAAGCTGGTTTATCTGAGTCCGGGTCTCACGGTCGCCCTCAACAAGTCCACCAAAATTTACGGCTTTATCCAGATACCGGTTTATCAATATGTTGAAGGCCTGCAACTGGCGCCGCGCTGGAATGCATCGGTGGGATTGAACTTCAGTTTGTAGGCGGCGTTTTCAGATAAGGTAGAACAAATTCGTCCAGGCTGCTTGCAGTGATGGGCTGCTCGCCCGACCAGTCCGTTTTACGCAACACGCCTGTACGATCAATCACAAATGTCAGCGGTAGCCGCCAGATTCGCCCATAGGCCTCCATGCGGGCATCGGAAATCAACCCCACCGGGTACGTGTAGGCTGTCGCTACCGCCCGTACTTTGGCTTCGTCGCCAAGGCCATCCATACTGACCGCAATAATCTCCAAGCCCTCTTTCTGGTACTGCCGGTAGTACTGTTCGAGTACCGGCATTTCTGCCTGGCAGGGTGGGCACCAGGTTGCCCAAAAATTCAGCACCACAACCTTGCCTTGCAGGCTGGCCAGACTCAGCACACGCCCATCCAGCATTTTCACGGTGAATGCCGGCGCTGCCGTGCCGACGCGCAAACTGTCCGCCTGCACCGGCAGCGTAGTGACCACTGCCAGCACCACCATCAATAAAATACGCGCGATTCGATGCATGGCTGCTCCTGGATAACGGGTTGATATTCGCCAGTTTACCTGCTGTAACGCTGGCCTTGCCTGCGACCAATTGTCGCTGCGTGCCTGCCCACGCAGGGGCGTACAATTGCATGCCATGACGCTTACCAACCGTTTCCTTACCGTGCCTGTCAACGGCATGTTACGCCGCCTGTTTGTGCTGCGTCTGTATGCCATTACTGGACAATTACTGGCAATCACCGGCGTCAACTTTGCTCTCGACATCCGGCTTCCGCTATTTCCCATGTTAATGGTGGTCGCGTTGATGGCGCTGCTCAATCTCGCAACCTGGGCAAGGCTGAGACAGCCCTGGTCAGTTACTGCCATGGAGTTCTTTGCCCAGCTACTCGTGGATGCGATGGCGCTGGCCGTGCTGCTGTTTTATAGCGGCGGCTCGACCAATCCTTTTGTTTCGCTCTATCTATTGCCGATCATCATCGCCGCAATTACGCTGCCTGCGTTATATGCCTGGATAATCACAATTTTTTGCCTGACTGCGTACAGCCTGTTGATGTTCTTTTATTTGCCGTTACACATGCCGCACAGTGCAGCGGCCTTTGCTTTGCATGTCGCCGGGATGTGGCTCAATTTCATTGCCAGCGCACTCCTGATCACCTTTTTCATTGGCCGCATGGCTGCCTCGATTCGCAGCCGCGAACGCGAGCTGGCGGAAGTGCGTGAAACCGGTTTGCGCAACGAAAAGATTGTAGCGCTGGGTAGCCTGGCTGCAGGCGCAGCCCACGAGTTATCCACCCCGCTGGCCACCATGGCGGTCGTTGCCGGTGAGTTGCAATACGAACACGGCGGCAATCCGGCATTGATCTCGAATCTCCAGATTCTGCGCGACCAGATCACCGCCTGCAAAGCCATACTCAATCGGCTCACCGCCACTGCGGGCGCGGAACGTGCCGAAGACGCGCGCTTGCTGACTGTCGACGCCTATCTTGATGAATTGGTCACACAGTGGCAATTGATGCGCCCCGCGGCTTGCCTGCAAACCCGGTGGGAAGGCGCGCGTCCTGCGCCACACATCCTGGCTACGGCAACACTAGGCCAGGCACTGCTCAGCCTGTTTAACAATGCCGCCGATGCCGCCCCGGCTGTGGAACTGGAAGCGCGCTGGGACCGCCAGACCTTGACGCTTGATATCCTCGACCGTGGTCAAGGCTTTGACCGCGAGGCTGCCGCCCGCGCCGGCGAAGTATTTTTTACCACCAAGCAGGCGCAGGGCGGGTTCGGACTGGGTTTGTTCCTGGCCAATGCCACCGTCGAACGCTTGGGTGGCAGCGTACGCATGCTGTCGCGTGAAGGCGGCGGCGCGCACATACTGGTACGTCTGCCCTTGCAGGTGCCGTCCGCACCATGACCGGGCATGTCCCTGGCCTGCTGCTCGTAGACGACGATGCCACATTCCGTGAGGTCTTGACGCGTGCACTTACCCGGCGTGGCTACCAGGTCAGTAGCGCTGCCAATGTGGCGGCAGCGCTACTGCTGGCCGAACACAGCCCGCCGGAATACGCAGTGGTGGACTTGAAAATGCCCGGCGAATCCGGCCTGCAGCTGGTAGCGCGCCTGAAACAGCTGAATGAACATACGCGCATTGTCATGCTCACCGGCTATGCCAGCATTGCCACCGCCATCGAAGCGATCAAGCTCGGCGCCACCCATTACCTCGCCAAGCCAGCGGACGTGGATGAAATTGTGAGTGCACTACAACGTGGAGCCGGCGATGCCAATATGGCGTTAAGTTCGCGTCCGCCGTCGGTGGAGCGAATGGAATGGGAACACATTCAGCGTGTCCTCAGCGAAAATCACAACAACATTTCCGCCACTGCACGCGCCCTCAACATGCATCGGCGCACGCTGCAGCGCAAGCTGGGGAAACGCCCGGTGCGCCAATAAACCTCCCCGTTTCAACGCCCGCTGCGCCTGACGCTTATTACCAGCACCCCGGCCAATACCAGCATCGAACCAATGGCTTGAGTAAAGGATACGCCCTCGCCTAAAAACACCCATGCCAGGTATATCGTGGACACCGGCCCGACGGCTCCGATCAGCGCAGTTTTACCAGCACCGATACGGCGCATGGCGGCTGAAATCAAAAACGCGGGCAGGATGGTGGAAACCACGGCCATCGCCAGTGTCAGGTAATACACTCGCTTACTCAGCATCAGATCATGCAATGGATGCGTCACGGCAAATTGCAACATGCTGGCCAAGCTCGCCACCGTCATGGCGTAAGCGGTAAAGCGGGTTGCACCAATACGCGCAATAGTATGATTTGCGCCGATCAGATAAATCGCATAGGCGAGGGCGCTGCCAAATACCAGCAGCGCGCCCATCGACATGCCGCTCCCGCGCATTCCGGCATCATGCACGAAGACCAGCGCGATGCCCGCATAACTCAATAACAGGGCGAACCGTTCACGCGGCTTGATGGATTGCCGGTACAGCCATGCAGACAGCACCACGACCATGGTTGGATAAAGATACAGAATCAACCGCTCCAATCCTGCAGAGATGTACTGCAAGCCAAGAAAATCCAGATAGCTGGCGAGGTAATACCCGATCAATCCGAGTCCCAGTACGGCAAACCAGTCATGCCGGGTTAACGCGGTTGGCGACTTGTGAAATTTTGTCCAAACAGCTACCGCCAGAAATACCGGCACCGAGAAAGCCATGCGCAGCGCCAGCAACGTAATTGCATCCACGCGATCGACATACGCCAGTTTGACCAGAATGGCTTTGGCCGAGAATCCAACGGCGGCCAGCAACGCGAACAATCCGCCGGTGAGTGCATGCTGCCGAATGGCATCGGGTTTGATTGAGTTTGCCACCTGGACCCTTTCGAATAGTGCAGGTCTATGGCGGACAAGACAATCGCAGCAAAGACCTGCGATTGTTTTCTGATTTAAATCAATGAAAAGCGACCGCAGTGGTGGAGTATTTCCACATCCACAGTCGTTTGGATACGCATTGGGCTACATCGTATTGAGGGTTTGCTGTCATGATTGCAAAGTTACCTGTGTGCACTTGCTGTGTCAATTTAAGCTGCGTGTCGACGGTACGGATAAAACTCATCGCCTACCCGGCTCATGCGTGACTGGTGAAAACGTATTTTGTCGGCCCCTGTAAATTGGCCGTCTATCTCGCTGTATGCCTGCGCTGCCCAGGCTTTGTCACGGAAGCATTCTGTTATGCCTTCCACCCAGCGCAGCTTGTCGGCAGGGGTGACCTGTGCCTGACCACAGGCTTCGTAAATCTTGCGTAATTGCGCTTCAGACAACTCGTATGACTTAAGGCGATCGACTAATTGCAGTGCGGCATCCCCGGTTATGCACTTTGCTGCTGCTTGCAGGTAGAGCGCTTCAGCACCCGCAGCATCGCCCACCAGAGCCGTAAGATGGCCGATGTGGGCGAGGGCATAGTGATCCTTGGCGCTGGCGCGCGCGTCGTTAAGCAGCGCCGTTCCCCACACCGTATCACCCAGGTCGGCAATCACCGCTTGCGCCAGCTTGGTAAAATCATAAACGCTGGCATTGCAGGCCTTCAGCCTGGCTTCCCAGTCTTTCAGGTAAGCACGTGCCTTTTCAAGGCCAAGTTCCGGGTGATGCGACAGGTGTGCTGCCGTGTGCGCGACTTCCTTGAACCAGATGAAATCGGTCGTTTTGGCGGCGGATTCGTCCAGCAGGCGCGTCAGCCAGGCGGTATCGTCGGTGTGTTTATCTACGGCCACAATCAGCGGCTGGGTGCGGCTGAACTGGAATGGCTCTTCCGCCAGCATTTTTTCCGCGCGGTCGAGCAATTTGGCCGCATAGAACGGATCGGCCAGTTCCACAGCCACCCGCTCGGCCAGATGTAATGTGGCCTTGACGCTCGACAGGGCGTTTTCCAGGGTCTGGAATTCGACGTAACGCGCCTGATTGGCAATACGTTTTTCCAGTTTTTGCTTGCCGCGCTCAAGGCGGGGCGAATCTTCGGCGAAATGACGCGCCGTGGCGTCCACGACTTTCTGCATTTCATCTGCACTGGTTACCTTGTCCTCGGCAGCGTCCAGTGTCTTGCTCGCATTGGCCTTGTCCCCAACCGCCATGAACCCATCGGTGAGCGAAAGAAGTTCGGGCGTGGTAGTGGCCAGGCCGGCCATTTTTTCCAGGATGAGTTTGACGAATCCCTCGTCCTTGGCCGCCTGTGCGGCTTCCAGTAATTTGGCGAGGCTTTGCACGTCGCCGCTACTCTCCAGCACCTTGGTGTAAAGCGGTTTGGCTCGCGCAGGATCATTCATGGAATTGGCAAGCAGCAGCAGATCTGCGGGAGTGCTCAGCTTGGCGGCCGCGCGTTCGTACAATTCACCCAGATACCCCGCATCGCCCAAATCGGCGGCAGCTGCCTGAGCCAGCTTGACGTATTCCGCTGCGCGAGCGGCAACCGTTTCCGCCTTCGCCTCGGCCTTGGCATAGATTTTTTTGGCGAACTCCTTGTCGCCAATCACGGCCAGCATGGTTTTCGCCAGCTCCAGCAATGGCGCCACATTGGCAATTTCCTTCAACGCCTGTTCGTAAGCAGTGACTGCGCCTGCTTTGTCATTCAGCACCTTGAATTTGCCTTCGGCCAGGGCGATTTGCTCTTCGCCACTCATGCAATAGTCCTCTGCCTGCTGCATGAGCTCGGCGGCTTGCGTATCGTCGCCCAGCGCCTTGTACACCGTGGCGATCGCGACCAAATCCTTGGTGAACTGACAATCGCCGGCAATATCGTCCACCAGTTTTTTGGCGTATTCGGCATCGGCGGGCTCCATCAGCGCCTCTTGCGCCAGTGCCGCCCAGTCTTCCGGGCTGTTACAGGATGCTTCTTTAGCGCTTAGCGCATCGCGGGTGGCCATTCTGGTCTCCTGAGTTTATGAGTTATGCCGGTATTCTACCGAGATGTACCGTATATGTTGAGCGGCGCTTTTTATGGCGCCATATCGATGGCTTATGCGGTATCCAGGATCTACGTTTGCAACAGCGTTTGACCCATAGATAACCTCGTTATATAATAAAATATATATCGATATTGGCCCATAATTTCAGTCATCTTTATTGAACAGCAGGGACCCCAAAATGCTTACACGTGGTTTTAATTGCGCGCTGCTCGTTACTTTAATTACCTTTAATTTACCAGCCAGCGCGGGTGAGGTTCAGGTTGCCGTGGCTGCCAACTTCACCGCTCCAATGAAAATCATCGCCGCAGACTTTGAAAAAGCCACGGGCGAAAAAACGGAATTGTCATTTGGTTCGACCGGGGAACTGTATACCCAAATCCGGAATGGCGCGCCTTTCGAAGTGTTTCTTGCCGCCGATGAGGCCACACCGGCCAAGCTGATAAAAGAGGGCCGCGCGCTTGCGGAAAGCCGTTTTACTTATGCGACAGGGTCCCTGGTGTTGTGGTCAGCCAAACCGGGTTTTGTCGATAACGAGGGTGCCGTGTTGAAAAAAAGCGCTTTCGCCCATCTCGCGCTGGCGGCGCCAAAACTGGCGCCTTACGGCGCCGCAGCCATTGAAACCTTAAGCAAAATCGGCCTGCTGGACGCGCTTTCTCCCAAGTTCGTGCAGGGTGAAAGTATTGGCCAAGCGTATCAGTTTGTCAGTACCGGCAATGCTGAAATCGGCTTTGTCGCGTTGTCTCAAGTCTATGCAAACGGCAAGCTCACCAGCGGCTCGGTATGGATTGTTCCTTCAAACCTGTATCAGCCCATTCGCCAGGACGCCGTCATTCTAACCAGGGGCAAAAACAATCCAGCCGTCCGCGCCCTGATCAAATTTCTCAAAACCAAGCAAGCTCAAGACGTGATCAGGTCCTACGGATATACCCTGTAGAATCGCGAATCTGGTCGATATATTCCGGCGCGATTCATGACTTTCGACAACCCCGATCTCGCGGCCATCTGGCTAACCGTCAAGCTGGCCGCACTCACCACCACCATCCTGATTTTAATCGGCACACCCATTGCCTGGTGGCTGGCGCATACACGCTCATGGTGGAAAGGCCCGGCAGGCGCGCTGGTCGCCATGCCCATCGTGTTGCCGCCTACGGTGCTGGGGTTTTACCTGCTGATTGCGATGGGCCCGGACGGCCCTGTAGGCCACCTTACCCAGTCACTGGGACTGGGACTTCTGCCGTTTACTTTCTGGGGGCTGGTGGTGGCTTCGGTATTTTACTCGCTGCCTTTTGTCGTGCAGCCGATACAGAACGCTTTTGAAGCCATCAGCGAACGCCATGCCGAAGCGGCGGCGACACTACGCGCCTCGCCGCTGGATACATTCATCACGGTGATGCTGCCTCTCGCCAAGCCCGGCTATCTGACCGCGATGGTCATGGGGTTCGCGCATACAGTTGGCGAATTCGGTGTGGTATTGATGATCGGCGGCAACATTCCGAATAAAACGCGTGTGGTATCGGTGCAGATTTACGACCATGTAGAAGCAATGGAATATATGCATGCGCACGCGCTTGCAGCGAGCATGGTGATTTTTTCCTTTTTGGTCTTGTTGGGCTTGTATACGCTCAATCCTACCGGCCGACGCAAATGAATTCGCTTATCCGCGCCAGTTTCAAGCTCGATTACAGCACATTTTCTCTGGATGTTGACCTGGAACTGCCAGGGCGCGGGGTAACAGCCCTGTTCGGGCCTTCAGGTTCAGGGAAAACCTCGCTGTTGCGATGCATAGCAGGACTGGAACATGCTCCGGATGGTTTTTTGCAAATCAATGGCAGCATCTGGCAAGACCCGGCCCAACACATTTATGTACCCACCTACCAACGCCCCTTGGGTTATGTGTTTCAGGAAGCAAGCCTTTTTCCACACCTTGATGTCCGCCGCAATCTGGAATATGGCATGAAACGTGTGCCGGTCTCCGAGCGCCGCGTTTCGCTGGATCACGCCATCCAGTTATTGGGCATTGGTGCATTGCTGGCACAAAAACCCGACACGCTTTCCGGCGGGGAGCGCCAGCGCGTCGGCATCGCCCGTGCGCTGACTGTGAGCCCGAAAATTCTGCTCATGGATGAACCGCTTGCGGCGCTTGACCTGGCCCGCAAACAGGAAGTTTTACCGTATCTGGAACGTCTCCAGGCTGAACTGGAAATACCCATTCTGTATGTGAGCCATGCGCCGGACGAAGTCGCCCGGCTTGCCAATCATATCGTCGTCATGGACGGTGGCCGGGCGCTGGCAAATGGGCCATTAGGCAAAACCCTGGCACGCCTCGATTTGCCGATTCGTCTGGGTGAGGATACGGGTGTCGTGATTGACGCCCGCGTCGGGACACGCGACGAGGAATGGCACCTGTTGCGTGCCGATTTTGATGGTGGCAGTTTATGGGTACGGGATATGGGTACGCCCATCGGCGCGCCAGTCCGGGTGCGCATTCTGGCGCGCGACGTGAGTCTGGCGTTGGTGCGCCCCGAGCAGACCAGCATTCTCAACCAGCTGGCGGGCAGGGTCGTTGCGTTAGCCGACGATACTCATCCCAGCCTTGTGCTGGTTCGCCTGCAGGTGGGAAGCACGCCACTGCTGGCGCGCGTAACCCGGCTTTCCGCCAGTCTGCTCGGTTTGGCGCCGGGCAAAGAAGTGTGGGTACAAGTCAAATCCGTCGCCTTGCTGGGTTAACGCGCCCCTTACAGGATATAGCGCACCAGATCTTCGCTGATGGCCAGATTTTTCAGCCGCGCATCGACAAAATCCGCATCCACATTCACCAGTTGGCCCGCGTATTTTCCGGCATCGAACGAGACCTCTTCCAGCAGACGCTCCATTACCGTGTGCAAACGGCGTGCACCAATGTTTTCGGTGGTTTCATTGACTTGAAAAGCGATTTCCGCAAGGCGGCGTATGCCATCCGGCGTAAAACTGACTTGCATGCCTTCGGTAGCAAGCAGCGCCTGGTACTGACGCGTCAAACAGGCGTCGGTGGCGGTGAGAATGGCTTCGAAATCCTGCACCGACAGCGAGTCCAGCTCAACCCGGATGGGAAAGCGGCCCTGCAATTCGGGGATGAGATCCGATGGCTTGGCCAGATGGAAAGCGCCACTGGCGATAAACAGGATGTGATCGGTATTGACCATCCCGTATTTGGTGGTGACGGTCGTACCTTCCACCAGCGGCAATAAATCACGTTGCACTCCCTGACGCGAGACTTCACCTCCGCCGCCTTCATTGCGGCTGGTGATTTTGTCAATCTCGTCAAGGAACACAATGCCATTTTGCTCGACGCTGTTTAGCGCTCGTTGCTTGATGTCTTCCTCGTTCACCATCTGTGCAGCTTCTTCTTCGGTGATGATCTTCAGCGCCTCGGCGATTTTCAGCTTGCGGGTTTTGCGCCGCCCGCCACCCATATTCTGGAACATGCCCTGGATCTGGCTGGTCAGGTCTTCCATGCCCGGCGGCGCGAATATCTGCGCACTTGCCTGCATGGCGGCAACATCGATCTCTATCTCTTTATCATTCAGCTCTCCCTCGCGCAGCATCTTGCGAAATTTCTGGCGCGTCGCGGAATCTTCCGGTTTCGCAGTCGTTTCAGCGTCCAGATGGTATGCCACATCTCGGGCCGGCGGCAGCAAGGCGTCGAGTATGCGTTCCTCGGCAGCGTCTTCGGCACGCATTTTGTGCTTGGCCATGTCCTGTTCACGCAGGTCCTTGATCGCAGTTTCCATCAGGTCGCGAATGATGGAATCCACATCGCGTCCCACATAGCCCACTTCGGTAAATTTGGTTGCTTCTATCTTGATGAACGGTGCATCAGCCAACCTTGCAAGGCGGCGCGCGATTTCTGTCTTGCCAACGCCTGTAGGGCCAATCATCAGGATGTTTTTGGGAGTAATCTCGTGGCGCAACGGTTCTGCCACCTGGGCGCGCCGCCAGCGGTTGCGCAATGCGACGGCGACGGCGCGCTTGGCCGCATTCTGGCCAATAATGTGTTTATCGAGTTCGTGGACGATTTCTTGCGGAGTCATCTGAGACATGGTTATTCAAGCACTTCGATCACATGATTCTGATTGGTATATATGCACAGGTCGCCGGCTATCGCCAGTGATTTGGCGACGACGTCGCGCACGTGCAGATCCGTATTTTCCAGCAGCCCGCGTGCGGCAGCCTGGGCGTAGGCACCACCGCTGCCGATAGCAACGATGCCGTATTCCGGCTCCAGCACATCGCCGTTCCCGGTAATGATCAGCGAGTGCTCACTATCCGCTACGGCCAGCATGGCTTCGAGGCGTCGCAAGATACGATCGGTGCGCCAATCCTTGGCAAGCTCCACCGCCGAGCGTAGCAAATTTCCCTGGTGCTGATCCAGCTTGGCTTCAAAGCGCTCAAACAGGGTAAACGCATCGGCGGTACCGCCCGCAAACCCTGCCAGTATTTTTTCCTGATACAGACGGCGTACTTTGCGTGCCGTGGATTTGATGACGATGTTGCCCAAGGTAACCTGGCCGTCGCCACCCAGTGCGACCTGATTGCCGCGCCGTACCGACAGGATGGTCGTACCGCGATATTGCTCCATAAATTGGCTTTCTGCGATGAACGGTGAATTTTCTTGCGATGGGAGTTACGATGTTAAAAGCCTAGGTGGGGCCGTTGGCTGGTTTCTCAACCCCATGTGATTAATATTATGGTTATATTTAACCGGTCTTGCGTCGTACGACCTCTGCCATTTCGTCAACGCCCATGACGATCAGAACAACGTTGACCATTTCGTTACCACCCACAATGCGCACACGTTTTCCCGCCTGTAGCAGACTCATTAGCACTTCCATGAACAGGTTGACGCTGGCGAATTCGACACGTTGCACATCGGCCAGATCCAGTTCCACTTCTGCGTGTTTGGCTGCAAAGGTGCGAAACTCCTCGAAGCGTGCGGCACTGCCGCCATTGATGATGCCGTGCATTGCGAAAACATTGCCCGAGCCGCCTTCGGCAACCTTGACCGTTTCTAACGGAGCGATGCTTTGTGCCACTGCGGCGGGTGTTTCCCAGGACGGCGGAGAGACTTCGAAACGCACGGCATAATCAACGGCGAGGTCTTCAAATTCATCCTGTTTTCCCTGCACCTGATAGAGCTGCAATAAAAGCAGCCAGTGCGCAGGTTCACTCTGACCCGCATCTCCTGTGTGTTGCTGGAGTAGGCTGATCAGTGCGCCGCTGGCGATTTGTAACTGGGCACGATTTTTTTGCAGATGGGCCAGTGCGTCTTTGAGCAACCGGCTGCCAGCAGGCGTAATGGCGTTGATGCCGGACAGGTCGAGCTGGATGGCTCCCTGGCCTGCGGCGCTTTGCAATAGCGTGATGCGGTCGGCACTGTTTTCGTCAAGGTTGCCTTTCAGGCTGAAAAGCTGGCCGCTCGATTTCGTTGCGTCTGCCGAGTTGCTTTTTCCGGACTGTTTTATCGTTGCCGCATCCACCCATACTGGCGGCGATGTTTCACGCTTTACGGCGTAATCAAGTGCCAATCGGTCAAACGCTTCACGCTGCCGGGTCATTCGATACAGGTCGAATAACATCAGCCACTGCGCGTCTCCAGCCTGTTCGCTTGCCAGATAGGTTTTGAGCAGGGCGATTGCATCATCGGCCCGATCACTGGCATACAGCATGGCCGCCTCTTCAATGCCGGGAGCAAGTTTTGCTCCGGTTTCCACGACATCAATTCCACCCTGTGTCGGTGCGGCGTCGAAATGCTCTTCGGTGAGCGGCTCCTGATTAATAGCCTCAATTGCTTCGACTTTGCCTGATTTTTTGACAGGAGTCGGCTTGCTCTTGTCTTTACGAAAAAACGAAAAATCCAATTTTAGGGTACCTGGCTAACGCACCTGCGGCCGTTGTGGGGCCCAACATCAACAGATAGCGGCTGACTTGCGTTTAAACTTTATACTGATAATAGATGTTAAGCATAACAAATATCAAGCGCACGGAGTCAAGCATCGCCATGCCACCGACTTGATGCGGTAGACAAGGATGGCACGCAGAATTAAGTGACCCCCGGCAAAGCCGGGGGTTTATTAGGTGAGCGCCTCAAAGGCGCTCTAAAACCATGAGCCGCCCAAGGCGGCTACACGCCCAGTTTCATCTGATCGTAGCGCTCATCCTCTGCT
>NZ_JBTSEG010000037.1:0-23395 GCF_054605375.1 Sulfuriferula sp.
CGTATTGGTCTACGTTGATGCGGAAAGCGGCAAACGCCTTAAATTGCCCAGCGGAGAACGGATTACGGAAGCAGACCTGGGCGCGCGCTTCAATGCCTTCGCTACACCCTTATTTGTATTTCTGGATCCGCAAGGCAAGGAAATCGTCAAAATTCCCGGCTATAAAACCATACAGGATTTCAAGGATTTCGATCGCTACGTGAACGGGGGCTTTTACAAGACCCAGACGCTGTTGCAGTTTCTGGGCGGGAAATCTTCATGATCCGTGCGCTGGCACTAGCGGTTTTTATGCTCCCGGCTGCGGTAATGGCAGCACCGTGGCAGTTCGACCAGCCCGTTGATGTCACGCCGGTTCATGGCGCAAAGGTGTTCCATCATGTGGAAGCCGCAGGCCGCAAGAGCATTGCGGTTTCCGGGGCCTTGATCGCAGTGGTGTGGGAAGACAATCGGGATGGCGTTTCCCGTTGCTACGTGGCCGTAAAACAATCCGCAAACAAAGGCTTCGAGGCGGATCGGCAGATCAGTGGCAGCAAGGAGGCATTTGAACCCAGCATCGTTTCCCTGCCCGACGGCCGTTTCGCGGTGGCGTGGGAAGAAGATGGCGGCGTCCGGGCACGGATTGTGAGCGCCACGCAGATGGGTGAACCCATCAATCTGGCTGGTCATGACAGCAACGATGCCAGTGTCGGGTTCTCCTCCCAGGCCGGGCTGTGGGCTGCCTGGTCGCAGCGCGATGGGCACTACGCGGGTATCCATATCGAAAAGCTGGGTTATGTTCCCGGTACGGACGCTCTGACGCCAGGCAAAGTTGTGGCAGTAGATAGCGCGCCATTGTCGGGTGACCAACTCTTTCCCAGCGTCGCTGCCCTGCAAACGGGTGGTGTGGCGATCGCCTGGGAGGATCGCCGCAAGGGGCATACGACGATCATGTATAGCCATAGTGCTGGCGACGCAAAATTCGCAGCACCCGTACAGATGAACGAAACCCGGCGCGATGCACGCAATGCCGGCGTCGGTCCGGGCACGGGCGCCATGCGCGTTGCGCTGGCAGCGCAAGCGGGCGCCAAGGTGGCTGCGGTGTGGTCCGACAAGCGGGATTTTCTGTCCGGCTACGATGTCTACGCAGCGTTCAGCACCGACGGCGGAGCGCACTTCGGCGCCAATCAAATGGTGCAGGACAGCTTTGGCGACAACATCCCGCAATGGCACCCGGCGATTGCCAGCGATCAGGGCGGAAAACTGGCTGTGGTCTGGGACGATAATCGGGACGGCACCCCGGATATCTGGTTATCCTGGCCAACCGCTTCGGGATGGAGTGACAATGCCAACGTGCCCGGAGCAGCAGGCGCGGGTGTGCAGTCCGATCCTTCCATCACCATGGATAGCCAGGGCAATCTGTATCTGGTCTGGCTGGAAAAGCAGGCGGCGGATGGATCGACCCGGCTGCGCTACGAAATGGGCCGGGCAGTGATGGATAATCTCAACGTGCCGTGACGAGGCTCACAGGGAGCGTTGCAATTCTTGACGGGTTTCCCTTCATCAGCGCTTGTTAAGACGCTTTGGGCTGTAACCGTAAAAACCACTGATAGCTGCCGCTCATGGTGACGATGCTTTGCGCAGGCTGCCCGAGACAGCAAGGATTCGTACAGTTCGCAATAAAGGTTCCATTTGCGGCTGCTATGGTCCTGGGTGTTCAATGGCTCACATCGACTACCGTGCGTCCGCGCAGTTTTCCTCTTAGAAGATCAGATGCCGCGCTAATGGCATCTTTCAGCGTTATTTCTGTCGTCATGGCAGCCAGTTTATGCAGATCCAGGTTCTGTGCCAGGCGCGACCAAGCCAACATTCGCAGCATCTTGGGTGCCATCACGCTGTCTATTCCATAGAGTGTCACGCCGCGCAGGATGAATGGCGCTACGGTGCCGGGGAAGTCCATGCCGCCCGCCAGCCCGCACGCAGTAACTGCGCCCCGATACCGGGTGGTGGCGCAGACATTGACCAAGGTATGTCCCCCCACTGTGTCGACAGCACCCGCCCACTGTTCCTTCTGGAGCGGCTTGCCGGGCGTGGCAAGCTGCTCACGCTCGATAATCCCGGTCGCACCCAGAGACTTGAGGTAATCTGCCTCGCTCAGTCGACCCGTGCTGGCGACGACTTCGTAACCGAGGCTGGCCAGCAGCACGATGGCAACACTGCCAACACCGCCGCTCGCGCCGGTGACCAGAATTGGCCCGTCACCCGGTTTGATCCCGTGTTTTTCCAGCGCCAACACACTCAGCATGGCGGTATATCCTGCGGTACCGATGGCCATTGCCTGCCGTGTGGTAAGGCCATCCGGCAACGGTACCAGCCAGTCGCCATTCACGCGCGCTTTCTGCGCCAGACCGCCCCAATGTGTTTCACCGATACCCCAGCCGTTAAGAATGACCTGATCCCCCGGCTTCCAGTCCGGATGGCTGCTGTGTTCGACTGTGCCCGCCAGGTCGATGCCGGGTACCATCGGGTAGTGCCGCACCACGGGTGCACGGCCGGTGATTGCCAGCGCGTCTTTGTAGTTGAGGCTGGAAAATTCAACGCGGACCAGAACATCACCCTCAGGTAGCTGTGCATCATCCAGGTTGACGAGCTTGGCATCGTGAGCTGTCGTTGTCTTGTCAATCAGGATAGCTTTGAACAATGTCGAATCCTTTACAGTGACCAAATCGGCGCATCTAAAAAGTAGCGGATAAACCGGTGCTATGCTCCGCGCAGATAAAGATCCGGAGGATTGATCTCCATGAACCTTTCCGGATTGCGCAATGGAACGAAGCCGTGTTGCTGGTATAAGCCATGTGCATCCACCGTAGCCAACAGCCAGCGGCGCAAGCCCTGCAGCTCGGGATGGCCAAGTACGCACGAGATCAGCCATTTCCCCAGCCCGCGCCCCCGATAGCTGTCGATCACGAAGACATCGGCGAGGTAGGCAAAGGTGGTGCGGTCCGTGACAACCCTGCCGAAGCCGATTTGTTTGCCGTTGTGGAACAAACCGAAGCACAGGGAATTTTCCAGTGCTCTGGTGACGATTTCGCGCGGTATGGCTTTCGCCCAGTAGGAGCTGCGCAGAAAATCGTGGATCAGCGCTATATCGAGCGATGCGTGCTCATCCGTGACGGTGTATTCGTTCTGCGACCATTGCATGGCTGATCTCGCAAAAGATAATGAAGGGTGCTATTTACCGCAAGGCAAGTAGCGTCCGCGTGGCCCACCTTCTCCCCGTCCGATGACGCCGAGATGAGTGAATTTGAAGCCGTCCGCATATTTCAAACCATAACCAAGTAGCCGGTCTATACCGATATGCACGAACCAGATGAGTGTCAGTGCCATGCATAGTGCATTGCCTGTGGAGATGGCAAAAATTCCCAGCAGGCCGGGCAATAACTTTGAATGGGTGATGTTGTATGCCCGGGCGCCGAGCTGGGCATTCACCAGATATCCGAGCATGGCTAAATCCGGGATTAATAATGTTGACCAAAACAGTGGCCAGCTAAACGATTGCTGCCAATACACAGCGAGGGCCAGAGCAAACACTGCACCACCTTCCAACCGGAGTAGAAAGTTTGGTTTCTCGAATACTGAAAGCATGAATTCACCTTTCAATTGGAGTACGTTGGCTGCACAATAAGTTGCGCCAGTAAAGTTTTCGGCAGGTTCAACTTTCTATTTTCTGTTGCTTCACCACGCTCATCGCCGTAGCCACCAGCGCACCCATGTTGGATAAATCGCCGGGCAGAATCAGGGTATTGCCCTGCTTGGCGATATTGCCGAAAGCTTCCACGTATTTTTCCGCGACTTTCAAATTCACCGCTTCCATGCCGCCCGGTTCGCTGAGTGCCGCAGCAACTTTGCGGATCGCTTCTGCGGTGGCGGTAGCGGTGAGCAGGATGGCTTCCGCCTGGCCCTGGGCGTTATTGATGGCGGCCTGTTTCTGGCCTTCGGATTCGCGGATGGCAGCAGTCATGGCGCCTTCCGCCAGGTTGATTTCCTGCTGCCGTTTGCCTTCCGATTGCGCGACCATGGCGCGTTTTTCGCGCTCGGCGGTGATCTGGGTTTGCATGGAGCGCAACACGGCATCGGGCGGGGTGATGTCCTTGATTTCGTAGCGCAGTACTTTTACGCCCCAGTTGGGGCTGGCTTCGTCCAGCGCCGAGATGACAGCGCGATTGATGTCGTTGCGTTCTTCCAGCAGGCGGTCGAGTTCGCGCTTGCCGCACTCGGAGCGCAGGCTGGTCTGCGCGAGCTGGACGATGGCCATCTGGAAATCCGCCGTGCCGTAACTGGCGAGCTGCGGATTGGTGACCTGATAGAAAATCACGCCGTCAATCTGCACCTGGGTGTTGTCCTTGGTGATGCAGACTTGCGGCTGGACATCGAGCGGCACTTCCTTGAGCAGGTGTTTGTAGGCGATGCGGTCGATGAACGGGATGACGATGTTGAGTCCGGGTTGCAGCGCGCCATGAAAACGCCCCAGCCGTTCGACCACCCAGGCATTTTGCTGGGGAACGATCTTGATCGAGCTGGCGACAAATGCTGCCACGACGATAAGAAAAAACAGTGCAATTTCCATAGGGTGTCTCCGGGTTATGGTTTGGCGGACAGGATCAGTGTGTTGCCGCGGATTTCGCGGATGGTGCAATGTGTCGGCTGGACAGTTTCGCCTTCCATGAGCCGGGCGTCCCATTCCGTGCCGCGATAGCGTACCCGCGCGGTATTGTCATCGCGCCATGCGCTGACCTCCACCGGCTGTCCGATATCCAGGACGTCGTCGGCAGGGCGCTCGATTTTTGGCCTGCGCCGCAACCAGACCAGACCGATGACCCCAAACACTGCTGCCACGACCAGTTGTGCGGCCACCGGATAATCATACATGGCGGCAAAGCCCGCCGCGCCAGCTGCCGCGCCAAACACCAGCAGGTAGAAGGTGCCGGTAAAGATTTCCAGCGCAATCAGCACGCTGGCGAGGATGAACCAGAAAGTCATGGGCTGCATGGGCGTTTTCCTTATTCAGTGGGCGCGTGGCGTTTGGGTTGCCAGCACACATCCGTTCCACCGGCACGGCGATTGAGGACGCGGCTCAGGATGAACAGCAGGTCGGACAGGCGGTTCAGGTATTGCACTGCCAGCGGCGATACCGGTTCATTGCGCGCCAGCGTCACCACGCGGCGCTCGGCACGGCGGCAAAAAGTACGTGCCACGTGGCACAGCGAAGCGGCGCGCGAACCGGCCGGCAGGATGAATTCCTCAAGCGGCGGCAGCGCGGCATTGTAGTGCTCAATGGCCGCATCCAGCGCGGCGAGATGGTCATCGGTGATCGCTGTATAACCGGGGATGGAAAGCTCGCCACCCAGATCAAACAGGCCGTGTTGCACCTCGTTGAACAAAGCGCTGACATCCGTGGGCAGGTCTTCGGCCAACAGCACGCCGATCTGGCTGTTGAGTTCATCCACGTCACCCAGTGCTTCCACGCGCGGCGCGTCTTTGGGTGTGCGCGAACCGTCGCCCAGGCCGGTGCTGCCGTCGTCGCCGGTACGGGTGGTGATTTTCGAAAGCCGATTGCCCATGATTACCCGATCCGCCAGTGAAGAGTGTGTGCCATGCTACCGTTATGCGGATGCTGCCGTCCAGCCGCCAGCAAGCCGATGTTGCCAGCCAGCCTCAGTGTGCATACAATGGCTTGGCTAAAAAAGCAAGGCAAGGGTCCACAGAGACACCATAAATAAAAAGCGGTCAGATATACAAAAAATGTATGGACGACTGGAGTTCACATCCATAAAGAGTGAGGAGAGCATGAAAACAAGTCTGTTATTCAGCCTGGTTGCGCTGAGCGTATGTCTGGCACCCGTCGTCCATGCAGCCGGTGACCCGGTTGCCGGAAAAAACAAAAACTCCATGTGTATCGGTTGCCACGGCATTGCCGGCTGGCGTACCGCCTACCCAACTATATACAGCGTGCCGTATCTGGGCGGGCAACACGCCGACTACATCGTCGCCGCGCTCAAGGAATACAAAAGCGGTGAGCGCAGCTTCCCCACCATGCGGGCCATTGCAGCGAGTTTGACGGACCAGGACATGGAAGACCTGGCCGCGTATTACTCAGAAGGCAAATAAATACGAGAGAGGATGACACAATGAAGCATCTGGCAATTTTGGCGCTGCTGGGGATATTGGCAAGCGCACAGGCGTGGGCAGTACCGGACGGAAATGTCGCGCAGGGCAAGGCAAAATCGGCAACTTGCGCAGCCTGCCACGGCGTGGATGGCAACAGCCAGGCGGCAATGTTCCCGCGTCTGGCGGGGCAGCATCCGGATTACCTGTATCAGGCACTGACCGAATACAAATCCAGCGAGCGCAAAAACGCCATCATGTCCGGACAGGTGACCAACCTGTCGCATCAGGACATGGCGGATCTGGCGGCGTATTTCGGCAGCCAGAAGGGGCTGACGCTGAAGCGCTAAAGTGATTGTTATGGGTAATGGAAAAGGCGGTGATTGTAACACCGCCTTTTTATCTGGGCGGTTGCTTAACCTGCGGAAGTTTCCTGTGCCTTGCCCCGTAGCTTCATAGAGTTATGGGGTGTTTTATGGTCTCCAAAAATCTCACTGCACACCTCGTTTCCCATCGCCTCGCAACTCAGGTAAGCACCAATATTTCATGGGGGATTGAATGTCTCAGTCGTGCCACAAACGGTCATCAGGGCATTTCGCTCACAGCAGGCATTCGGTCCGGGGTATCTTACATATGCGGACAGGCGCCTCGACGAAACTACCATGATGAATCGATCAGTTACGGCACATCAGCATGTTTCTGCGAATTTCAATAATACGGGCGGATCGGTCTGATAAATAACTGTTAGCCATATCGGGAGATACGACGTGCCAATTCAAGATTTCTCTGGTAAATGCTTTGTCGCATTCACCGACATCTCAGGATTCAAAGCAATGATGAAGGACGGCGAGAGAGCAGCTCGTGCCATTGATGCGCTCTACAGCGCAGGGTTCGATATTCTCAGCCGTAGCCCCAACGTGAATGGATTCTTTATCTCTGACTGCGGCGTCCTCTTTTCAAGAAACAACGATCAGAAAGAGCAACTCGAACGTCTGCTTGAAGTCGTGCGCGCGCTGAATCAACAGGTGCTTCAACAGGACATCATGCTCACTACGTCAATCGCGTGGGGTGATTTTAGTTATCACAATCGTATTGAGTTTACTGGAATAAATAAGCAACCGATTTACGGCAATGCTTACGTGTCGGCATTTCTCGATAACGAGACAGGAATCCCACGCCTTCAACCTGGACAATGCCGGATTATCAAGCAAGGGGTACCAACGGAAGTCTTTTACTCAGTGACGCAGCACTCACTCATCGAGAGTGCAAAGGCACATTGCTATTACTACTGGATGGTGGAGAACGCCGAAGAAATTCCAGAGTTCAAGCGTCGCTACAAAGACTCTTACAACCTTAAGTACGCAGGTATGCTCAATGCAATCAAACGACATAACTAACCCATCATCCCACCGGACCTGCGCGAAAAGCCGCGCAGGTCCGGTGAATTCAAACGCTGGGCGTCATAATGCGGACCGTTGACTGCCACTACGGCCCACGAAAACATCCTTTAGAAACCGGAGAACCTTGCAAATGAGTATACGATTTCTTGCCTATACGCTGGTTGTACTTACCGCTGGGTGCGCGACGTCCCCCTCTTCAGATCCTTCCACTGTCGAGTCAGGTTGTGCGCAGCAATGTTCTGCCAACCTGACCACTTGCAGCAGTGGCTTCAAACTTTTCCCAATTGTTCAGCAGAAGCAATGCAACGACACCTACGACGTTTGCATAAAGGGGTGCCCAGCAAGAGCAGCAGAGAAAGCTGCAGCGAAACTAGTCCCGCAGTCCACAGCCGAGCGCCTAAGGAAACTCGATGAACTTTTCAAGTCGGGTGCGATAACTAAGGATGAGTACGACGCCAAGCGAAAAGAAATTCTTCGTTCGCTCTGAAAACTCCACGCGCATAGGCGCACCCAGAGTGACGCCCAACGTGGCGGTCAAGCGGGGCGGTAAACTTCCCCCAAAAGCGGTGCGCTCCTTACCTCATTCGTTGAGGCTGTAGAAAAACTCCATTCTGAAAAATGAGATACAACATGCGACCAAATCGACCTCTCAAAACGCGCTGTATTCGACGTTCTCATATTCAGGATGGGTTTCATGACCCCCAAAAATTTCATCTATTGCCCCCTCAAGGGGTTTTTCTACAGCGTCGTTAGGCAATTAGGCTTTATATGGAGCGACTTAATGGCAGCTAGAGATAGGTACTCATATGACGTAAAATGCCCGCAATGTGGTCGAAAAGGGGTTTTCTACGTTTCTGAAGATGACCATCCATACATGAGAAATCCACATAGAACAGTGGACAAAATCGAGGGGAACTTTTCTGCCTCCGTTCATAAGGGCGTCGACGTAAGTGCTCAATGCAAAGTGTGCAATACTGAGTTTAAACCGTGAAGTTTAGTACATCACAAAAAATTGCAATAAATGCCTAACGGCATTCAAGAGGGACGCCTATCGGCGCCCCTTGATTTTAGGTTAGGCTGCTAGATTGGTATCAAACGGATAGTCAAGGAACATGGGGGTCTACACCCTCGTAAGGCTTCGCCAGGACTCGGGAGAAATCATGAACAAGAAACAGAAAATACTATTGATTGCCATATTAGTTATAGTGGCTGTCATGTTGATATTCCCACCCTTTGACATCCGATTGCTCAATGGTGCAGTTCCCAATATGGGGTACAGCCTCATTGTTGACCCCCCGGAATTCCGGGGTCTGGCCGCCACCGTTGACGTTGGTCTTCTCATTACCCAATGGGTGGGTGTACTGATAGTTGGCGGTATTGCGTTCTTTCTCTTTAAGGATCGCTAATGGAAATTTTTCGCTCTTCAGGGAGATTGCGGTCTTGGCCGGATTATCCCACTCGTTTCTTATTCCAGCGGACACCCTTGACGCTGTCAAATTCAAACGTCGTTCGTATTTGTGCCAAAACCTGTCATTCATCTATCAGTACTATTAAAAGCATCCTGGCGTAGACTCTCGGCTAATAAGGTTATACGTTTCGTACACACTGGAGGTCTGAATGGCGGCAAATCCTGCTGAGAGCTTCAAAATTAATCTGAATCAAAACCTGTGGGAGCTTGTTGCAAGCTTCATCTCTTTGGGAGCAGCCGAATATTTTAAGCTGTGTACGCTCTTTTGGCTCTCGCTCGTAGTTGCGGTAGTAATGACACTCTCAATAGGCGTCACTACTTACACATACACGGTAACGTACTGGAAAAAGAGAAACGGATAGCTATGTTTTCAACCGGCGCGATGTAATGACGGCCACCTTAATTTACTGTCGGTACCCGCGCCGGTTAAACAGCGTTAAATGTTATCGTAGGATGTTATGAAGCCATACCCGAAGTTATTTGTAGTTATTCTTTTCTTATTTGGTTTTTCCTCGGCGGCACAAGCACAATATATTTGCCCTGACGGCAGCTATGTTTCGCAGGGGCCGTGCACCATATGTTCGAACGGAAGGTATGTCGGCGGTGATGCTCAGTGTGAAATAGCACCAGATGGTAGCTATGTTCCTCGCCAGGAAAACGCGTCTCCGCGAATAGCTCCCGACGGTAGTTATATTCAAGGTGGTAGAGGCATGACAATATGCCCTGACGGCTCATATGTTGCCGGAAGTGACTGCGTCATAACCCCAGACGGAAGGTATGTGGGGCAGTAAGGACGGGCTTTTAACCCACCCCCACACCACCGGCATGTGGCCCGCCAGGCGGTCATGAACAGGGCGCACACGTTAAGCGGTGGCCGAAGGTAGAGTGCATGCGGGCGCTTCATTGTTGTGCTTTGATTTCTCGCTACTGCCTATTTACGCGGCGCCCCCCTTTTTAATCTTAAAATCGAAGCATAATTCATCTCAGATGTTGAGTTCTGCAAGAGACTCGCGAGTAATAAATTTATCCTTGGAAGACCCATGAAAAAATCGACCATCATTGCCGCCGCCATTCTTAGGGTCGGTAACGACCTTTTTTGAATAAACCAGCAACACTTTGATTTAGGCTAGGAACATGCCTAATTTCTCAACAGAACAGGCAGTCCCTAGCCTTTATCATTTCCCCTGTTTTTTATCCAGACAAGTAAAGTAAATCACCGGATCAAACGCCGTGCCATGGCGCTGTGCTTGCCAGATCATCTCGGCCAGGCAGTCCATGATTTCATGCTGCGCGTGCATGGCGTCGCCGGTTTTTTCCAGCAGCGCCTGGTAGTGCGCGCGGATGCCGGGGGGCTGGTCGATGCCGAGTTGTTCGGCAATGGCTAGGTGCATGGACAGATGCAGGAACGGGTTGGTTTCGCCGAACTCGGGTGGGTAGTCGCGTTCCAGATAGCGTCCGGGTTGATCGAGCAGGGCGTGGTATTCGGGATGCGCCAGCAGGGTATCGAGCACGGTCGTTTCCAGCCCTTCAAGGGGCTGTTGTGCGCGGTATTTGCGCCAGGTATCAAAAAAAAAGCGGCGCGCGTCGTCTCGGCTGGGGTTAAACATGGTCGGTAAATAATCCGAGTACGGTGGAATATTGCGCCAATTGAGGGTGAATAGCAACGGAGCGCAAGCAAATGACAATGCGTCTACACCGCATCGCTTCGTATTTGCGCCTCACAGCAACCATGCTGCTATTGCGGTACCAAAAATTTCTTCGGAAAGACGACGGTATTTGCCATGCGAAATTACCAATTGCCAAACAGTTGTCTCCAACCTTGCCTCTGTGGTCTACGACGCACCGCTCTGGAATCTGGCACTGGTCGCATCCCGTCTCCATCTGGTCTGGATAGCAACAGTTTGCGGAAAGATGAAAACCGATTTCCGCTACTCCAACACCCTCGGCTGGAACACCTTCCCCGTGCCGCTGCTCACCGAGCAGAACAAGGCCGACCTGGCTGCCTGCGCCGAAAACATCCTGCTGACCCGCGAAGCGCATTTCCCCGCCACCATCGCCGACCTGTACGACCCGGACAACATGCCTGAGAACATGCGCCACGCCCACGAGCGCAATGACGAAGTGCTGGAGCGCATCTACACCGGCCGCCGATTCAAAAACGATACCGAGCGGCTGGAAAAACTGTTTGAGCTGTATACGAAGATGACGGCGGCAGTGGCAACAAGAGTCAAGTGCGGCAAGTAATGCAGCGGCATCTTGCTTGACGAGCTTGCCTCAATAAGTATAATTGGAAGTATACTTGTACAAATCATATTGTAAGGAGTTATCGCCATGTCACAAATCACGCTATATCTGGACGATGCCACGCAGGCCTTGGTAGAGCAGGCTGCGCAGGCCAATGGCCTATCGAAAAGCCGTTGGGTGGCAGAAATCATCCGCAAATACGCCGCCCATGAGTGGCCGCAAGATTGCCTGGCGCTGGCGGGGCGTTTTGCCGATTTCCCCCTGCGCGAAGAAAGCCCGGCCGCGCTGCCAGCCGATGTGCCGCGCTTGAGTTTTTGATGGACAGCCATGCTGATTCTCGATAGCAACACCATCAGCTACTACTTTCGCGGCGACCCGCAAGTGGTGCCACGTCTGCAAGCCCTTTCCCCTGCCGATATCGGTGTGCCTGCCATTGTGGAATACGAACTGCGTTACGGTCTTCTGCGTTTGCCGCCGGAGGCTGCCAATCCCCGTCTGGCGGCATTAGCCGCTTTGCTGCGACCGATGCAGGTTTTGCCGTTTGACAGCGAATGTGCCTTTCACGCCGCCCGCCTTCGCGCCGAGCTTGAGGCCGCAGGCACGCCCATCGGCCCGCACGATACCTTGATAGCTGCTACGACATTGCGTTATCAGGCCACGCTGGTGACGCGCAATGTGCGCGAATTTTCCCGTGTTCAGGGTTTGCAATGGCTGAACTGGCACGAGGCAACTTGAGCGCCGGCAGTACAGAACCATGCGACCTTGACGCCAGCATTGTCCAACAGTTTGTTGGACGATTGCTTCAGCCCATTGGTCTAGCCGGATGGGGCAATTGTGCAAGAGGTGCTTGCACAATTGCCCCAGCATCACAAGCCTGCCCAGCATTCAGGGCGCGGTATTTGCGCCAGGTATCAAAAAAGAAGCGGCGCGCGTCGTCGCGGCTGGGGTTAAACATGGTCGGTAAATAATCCGAGTACGGTGGAATATTGCAGCAGTTGATTGGCGGAATTGAGCCAGCCGATTTCGCCATTGCCGTAGAAGCCAATCAGCGGCATGTCCGGATAGCGTGCGGTCAGCAATTGCAGATCACGATCCATGCCGCCATAGAATGACGGCCCGCGTCCCATCGAGGAAAACATCAGGCCAAATTGGGGCGTGGCTGCCAGCAGTTGCTCGGTACGATCCAGGGTGACGCGCATATTGCGTTCGGCGGCCAGCGGCTGGCGCAGAGCCCAGAATACTTTATCGCCCTCATTGAGGCGTGCGGACAAGGTCACCGAGCGGTCGTCCGGGTTGGTGGCAATGACCTGTACCAGACGGTAGCGGCCTTCAAAAAATGCCGTGGACGGTTCGCCAAAGGTGACTGCCGCCATGATGAGATGTAGCGGGATGTGGTCGAGTTCGCGCACTTCCAGCGGCAGTTCGCGCGCCAGCAGGTTGAGCGCCGACTGATGCCCCAGACTGAGCAGGTCGAAGCCGTTGACCTGGGTGACTTCGGTCGGGGCGGTCAGCGCCCGGATGCCCTGCGATACGCCCATCATCCCGCGCACGCCTTGCAGGGTCATCTCGCAGCGTCCGCTGGCGCAGACTTTGCCGCCGCTCCATACCTTGTACGGGCCGCGTCCGGTGGCATCGCCCGACACGGCGCCAAGGCGCTGGCCGGGTGCGCCGATCCAGTTGGTGTCAATCGCATTGGGCGCGGTGAGCGCGAGTATCAAGTCGTCGTTCGCGGGGGTGTGCACCGCACTCAAACTCAGCTCGCCGCCAAACACCATGGCCGCCGCGGCGGGCGAATCCAGCACCCAGTCCTGCTCGGTAAAGATCCCCGCTGCGCTGCACCCGACAATCTGCATGCACTGGCTCTGGCGCGAGGCGGCGAGCAGGGCAGGTTGCGGGTCATGGGCGAAATCCGCAGACAAAAACAACAGCACGCTGTTGGGGTGGCTGATATCGGCACGCTGCATGGCCTGTGCCACGGCCTGGGTGGCGAGGTCGGATGTCGGCGTGCTGCCGATGGCAAGGCCGGTGGCGATGCTCATGTCAGCCCGCCGTTTTCTGCGGGTATTCGCACAGATCCGCAATCAGGCAATGCGGGCAATCGGGCTTGCGCGCCTTGCAGATATAACGGCCATGCAAAATCAGCCAGTGGTGGGCGTCCTGCAGGTATTCGCGCGGAATATTTTTCATCAGCTTGTGCTCGACTTCGAGCACGGTTTTGCCGGGGGCCAGCGGAATCCGATTGGCAACACGGAAAATATGCGTATCGACCGCCATGACCGCTTCGCCGAAGGCGGTGTTGAGCAGCACGTTGGCGGTTTTGCGCCCGACGCCGGGCAAGGCTTCGAGCGCCGCACGGGTGGCGGGCACTTCACCGTTGTGCTGCTCGAGCAGGATACGGCAGGTTTCGATCAGGTGCTTGGCCTTGCTCTTGTACAAGCCAATGCGCTGCACGTATTTCTCCAGCCCGGCCTGGCCCAGTGCAAGCAGCGCAGCGGGGGTATTGGCGTGCGGAAACAGGATGCGCGTGGCGAGGTTGACGCTCTTGTCGGTGGCTTGCGCCGACAACACCACCGCCACCAGCAGTTCGAACGGGGTGGTGTATTCCAGCTCGGTGGTGGGATGGGGATTGGCCGCCGCGAAGCGCGCAAAGATTTCGCGGCGTTTGGCAGCGTTCATCCGGCGTAGCCGGGGTGCATCAGGTGTGGCGGAACCAGCCGAGCTCAGGCTGCGGCGGACGCGGTGTTGCCTTGGCTTCTTCTTCCAGCGCGTGCAGCATGTGGTGATGGTCTTCGTCGAGCTTGTGCATTTGCGCTTCGGACAGTTTGGGTAAAACTGTACCCTTGATGAATCCACCCAGGTCGATCAGCGCAGTGGTCCAGGCACCCTGGCGCAGGTGGAAGTCCACATGCGAATGCTGGCCGAATGGGAAGTGAGTGAATTCCATGCCTTTGACAGCCTTGAGGTCGGCGTCCGCCATGACAAAATTCTTGGCCCAGTCATACCACCACTTGTAATATTTTTCCTGCATGGCAGGATTGAGATTGTAGCGCTCGTAAAAACCGAACACGCTGACGCGATTGGTATTGCCGCTGAAAGGGAAATGTCCGGACATGCCTGGTTCCTCTGAATCAAATAATCGATGAAGAACGCTATTCTAAGAAAAATCCGCGCGTGATGCCAGTCGAGATACGCCCGGTTGCCGAATTGCGCTACACTTCCATGGTCACTATTCTGAGCTAGCCCAATGAATCAAGGCACTTTTGAACCAAAAAATGATTTGGAAAAACGGCTTCAATCTGCGCTGGATGGCAGCGTTTCCGGTGATGATTTCATCCATTACCTGATGGATGCGCAAATTTTCATGCCGGTCGAAGACGAAACAAATGAGATCAAAGGCTTTCAGCGCAGCACGCGCGCGCAGCCATTGGTGCTGGAGGATGAGTCGGGTACGCAGGTGCTGGTGCTGTTTACCAGCCCCGAGCGCGCCAAGGGGTTTGTCGAAAATCACCCCGGTTATGGCGGTGGCTTGCTTACCGAGTTTTCCTGGGTACTGCGCAAGATGGGCACGCCCGCCGGTATCGCATTGAACCCGGGCATGGAGGCGGGCTTTGATCTGGAGCCGGAAATGGTCGCTGATTTGATGGCAAGCCTGCCACCGGAGGCATGATGAGTACACGCCAAGTGGGGGAAAGATATTCACCCGATCACACCACTTACGCGGAAGCAACCCAGTATTGCTATCGCGATGGTGTGCATGATCTGGTGCTGTTCTGGACCAACCCAACGCCCGACGAAGTGAGCGGGTTCCGTACCCGGCCGGTCGAATTCGCCTTGTATGTTCAACAGCCGGTGCTGTTCCTGCTGTATCGCATCGAGGATGTGTGCGAGTGGTCGGATGTGGCCTATAACGTACACCAGTTGCCCGCCGAGGAGCAGGCCGTGCCGGTCAATCCGCCCGGCGACCGCGCGCGCGTGCAAATGACGCTGGTGGACACCAGCAACGGGATTATCCAGGCCAAGCGTGTAGTTGGCATGGGGCCAGCCATGACCCAGGCGATGCGCCATACATTGCAGGAGCAGACCCAGTTGCCGTATTCGCGCTTTGACTACGATGCGCTGGTGCAGCAAGCCTATGCGCGTTATCCCGATAGCGATGCCATGCTCAAGGATGCCTGGCTGTCGGAAGCCGCCGAAAGCGAGAATTAAACATGTTGTCTACCGTTGCCCTGGCGGATTTCATCGCGGCCCTGTCTGCTGAACGTGTGTTTACCGACGCAGCGACCCTGGCGCTGTACAGTCACGATGAAACCCCCCGATCCTGTCTGCCTGACGCGGTATTGTTTCCCGCCAGCCATGAACACGTCGTCGCACTGATGCGCGTGGCGCTTGCCCACCATATTGCGCTGGTGGCGCGCGGTGCGGGTTCGGGCAACGTGGGCGGGGCGCTGCCTGCGCCGGGTAGCGCGGTAGTAAGTTTCGAGTGCATGGACGCCATCCTTGAACTCAATCCAGCCGACCGCTACATGGTGGTGCAGCCCGGTGTGGTGACGGCGGACATTGATCTTGCCGCGCGCGCGCATGGCCTGTTCTACCCGCCCGACCCAGGCAGTTCGCCCTACTGCCAAATCGGCGGTAATCTGGCGATGAATGCAGCCGGACCGCGCGCAGTGAAATACGGCGTGACGCGCGATTATGTGCTGGGGCTGCGTGCGGTGGCCGGCAACGGCGCCGAGCTGCGCACGGGTTGCCGCACGACCAAGGGCGTGACCGGCTATGACCTCACGCGCCTGTTGGTGGGATCGGAAGGCACACTGGGGTTGATCACCGAAGCCACGCTCAAGTTATTACCCGCACCTGAAGCGCGCGCCACTTTGCGCGTGTGTTATGCGACCAATCTGGATGCGTGCGCCGCGGTGGCGCGGGTAATGAACCAGGCGGTGGTGCCGTGCGCGCTGGAGTTCATGGATCAGCGCTCCCTCGCGGCGATCCAGGCGGCGGGCGCGGCGACCGGCTTGCCTGACGGTACCGAGGCGTTGCTGATGGTGGAAGCTGATGGTGCTGCGAGCGATCTGCCGCGCCAGATCAGCGTGCTGAAAACTGTGTTGCAGGGCAATGGCATGCTCGAATTGCTGGAGGCGGGCAATCCCGCAGACGTTGCCCAGTTGTGGCAGGCACGCAGATCGCTGTCGCATGCGGTGAAGCGCATTGCACCGTTGAAAATCAATGAGGATGTAGTAGTCCCGGTATCGCGTCTGGCTGAACTGGTTGGCTATATTGACCGGTTGGCTGAGCGCTTTGCATTGCCCATCGTCAGCTTTGGCCATGCCGGAAACGGCAATCTGCATGTCAATATCATGGTAAATCCATCTGATCCGCAACAGATGAAAAATGCCAGGCAGGCTTTGCGAGAATTATTTTCCCAAGTATTGGAACTGGGCGGGACGTTGTCGGGCGAGCATGGCATCGGTAGTGAAAAGCGCGATTATGTCAGTATGGAGATTGATGCGGCCAGTCTGGAAATGATGCGTTTAATCAAGGCGCAATTCGATCCGCAAGGCCTGCTCAACCCCGGAAAGCTGTTGCCGCAGTGAAAATTACTGTTTACAAGATTGCCGTAGCTCCATATAATGCGCGTCTTTCGGGGGTATAGCTCAGCTGGGAGAGCGCTTGCATGGCATGCAAGAGGTCAGCGGTTCGATCCCGCTTACCTCCACCAGAAAAGTGGAGCCGAATGTATAAAGTTGGCATAGCAACGATCTGGGCAGGTATCTTGATGAGCGTGCTGGGATTGATTTTCGGTGCCATCGATTTGGTTGAATATGGTGAGCCGAGTATCTGGATGGCCATGATACCCGCAGGTTTTGCGTTGCTGCTTCTGGGTACGGTAGTAACTCAGTTTTCAAAAAAATAGAAAACTGTTCGCTTGAGTTGTACACAGGTCCCCATCGTCTAGAGGCCTAGGACACCGCCCTTTCACGGCGATAACACGAGTTCGAATCTCGTTGGGGACGCCAGTCTTGACGGGCTGCAGCGATGCAGCCCGTTTGTTTTCTGATGATTGAGTCATCGGGAAATTGGAGTGGTAGTTCAGTTGGTTAGAATACCGGCCTGTCACGCCGGGGGTCGCGGGTTCGAGTCCCGTCCACTCCGCCAACCATTAAAAAACCGCAAGATCACGCTGTGATTTTGCGGTTTTTTATTTTCCGGACGGAGATTTTCTCGGCAACGCGTTGATTGATGCGCTCAGATGATCCGGGCAGCCGTTAGAAACAGGCCGACCACGCATAAGAATCCGGCAGCCCACGCCGCCGAGCGCAGCGTGGCCAGGTTCGCGATATAAAAGGCGCCATGCAGCAACCGTGCTGTGACAAAGCCGAGGGCAAGCCAGTTGGTCAAAGTACTTTGGCCGATTAATATGTGTGCGGTAATAACGGCAGCCGCGAAGGGTGAAAACGCTTCGAACCCGTTCAGATGAGCCCAATTCGAACGCTGACGCCAGCCTGTGGCACGCGCCAGATATTCGCGCGGCGCGCTATTGTCATAATCGCGGCCGGATTTTGCGATTACAGCGAATAGGTAGGGTATAACCGCGGCAGCCAATATCATCCACAAGGCAATGGTCATCTGAGTCTCTTTTGTCATCGTAACAGCGCAGTCTGCGTGTTTCTAAAGCGACTTTATCACCCTGTTTCCGAATTGTGGCAAGGAGGGGATGACCGTGGGTTTTTCGAAGCCGCAATGAACGTCAGGATGAATCCGCGCTTAACGCCTTGCAGGTGTTGATCAGGCCGTTGGTCGAGCTGTCGTGTTCGCTGACTTGGCCGGGGCTGACCAGCCCCTGTTCGATGGCGCCTGCCAGCTGCTTGCCCAGCTCCACCCCCCACTGGTCGAACGAATTCACATCCCAGATCATGCCCTGCACGAATACCTTGTGCTCATACAGGGCGATCAGTGCGCCCAGTGTATGCGGGTCAAGTTTGCGGTAGAGCAGGGTATTGCTGGGACGGTTGCCGGGGAATACCTTGTGCGGCAGCAGCGCCTTAATTTCGGCGTCATCCAGATGGGCGGCAGTGAGTTCGGCACGTACCTCGGCGCGCGTTTTTCCCAGCATCAATGCCTTGCTCTGGGCGAAACAGTTGGATAGCAATACCTGGTGTTGCTGGCCGATCGGATTATGCGATTCGGCCGCCGCCAGGAAATCTGCCGGGATCAAGCGGGTGCCCTGATGAATGAGCTGGTAGAACGCATGCTGGCCGTTGGTACCGGGCTCACCCCAGACGATGGCACCTGTGGCATAGCGTACGGGTTTGCCGCTGCGGGTGACGCTTTTGCCATTGCTCTCCATATCGAGTTGCTGGAGATAGGCGGGAAAGCGTGCAAGATATTGATCGTAAGGTAGGACTGCGTGGCTTTGCGCATCCCAGAAATTGTTGTACCAGATACCCAGCAACGCCATGATCACCGGCATGTTTTGCGCCAGCGGGGCGGTACGGAAATGCTGGTCCATGGCGAATGCGCCATCGAGCAGTTTGGTAAAGTTGTCCATACCGACCATCAGCGCAACCGACAATCCCACCGCCGACCACACCGAATAGCGCCCGCCCACCCAGTCCCAGAAGCCGAACATGTGGGCAGTATCGATACCGAAGGCGCGGACTTTTTCGGTATGCGTAGAGACGGCGACGAAGTGTTGGGCGACAGCTGCTTCATCTTTCAGCGCAGCGAGCAGCCAGCGCCTTGCTGCGTGTGCATTGAGCAGCGTTTCCGGTGTTCCAAAAGATTTCGAGGCGACAATAAACAGCGTGGTTTCGGGATCGAGGCGGCGCAGGGTTTCACTGATATGTGTGGGGTCCACATTGGAAACGAAATGCGGTGTGAGGCCTTTTTGCCAGTAGGGTGTCAGTGCCTGGGTGACCATCACCGGACCCAGGTCAGAGCCGCCGATGCCGATATTGACGATATCGGTAATGCGTTTGCCGGTGTGGCCACGCCATTTTCCGCTGCGCACTGCATGGGTGAATTTTTTCATGCGCGCCAGCACTTTGCGCACATCCGGCATGACATCTTCGCCAGCTGTAAATACCGGCTGCTCCGCGCGGTTGCGAAGTGCGGTATGAAGTACCGCGCGATGTTCGGTAAGATTGACTTCAACGCCGTCGAACATGGCCTCAATGGCCGTTTGCAGCGGGCTGTTTCGCGCCAGTTTGATCAACTGTTTCATGGTATCCGGCGTGATGCGGTTTTTCGAATAATCCAGCAGGATGCCGGCTGCATTCACCGAAAACCGTTCAAAGCGTTTTTTATCCTTGGCGAACAGTTCGCGCATGGATGTCTTGGCCAAAATTTTTCGCTGAGTTTTCAGCGCCTGCCAAGCGGGGTTGAGGGTAGGGTCAGACTTCGCCATGTAGTTGCTCCAGCCAGTTGAATTAAGGTTGGTTATACACCAGGATAATGCCAGCCAGTGGCGGTACAGTCAGAGTCATGGATGCAGGGTATCCCATCCATGCTGTGGCGTCGGCCGACAGGCCCGCACCGTTGCCCGCATTGCTGCCGCCGTAGTATGTCGAATCGCTGTTAAATATTTCTGAATATGAACCTGTTTGCGGCACACCAATTCGATAGTTGGTGCGCAGCACCGGGGTAAAGTTCAACACGACGATGACATACGAGCCGTCGCTGGCATAGCGTATATAGCTCAATACGGATTGTTCCGCGTCATGGCAATCGATCCAGGCGAAGCCGTTCGCCGAGAAGTCCAACTGATGCAATGCCGGGGTGTCGCGGTACAGGTGATTGATGTCGCGCACCAGTTTTTGGACGCTATCGTGCCAGTGACTTTGCAGCAGACTCCAGTCCAGTTCCCAGCCTGAATTCCATTCGCGTTCCTGCGCAAATTCGTTGCCCATGAAGTTGAGCTTTTTCCCTGGGGTGGTCATTTGGTAAGTAAATAGCAGGCGCAGGTTGGCGAATTGTTGCCAGGCATCCCCAGGCATTTTGCCGATCAGGGAGCCTTTGCCGTGCACCACTTCATCGTGCGAGAACGGCAGCATGAAATTCTCGGTATAGGCATACAGCTGACCAAAAGTAAGTTTTTCATGGTGATGTTTGCGATGTACCGGATCATGGCACATATAAGCCAGCGTATCGTTCATCCAGCCCATATCCCACTTCATCGAGAAACCCAGGCCGCCCAGATACACCGGACGTGACACCATCGGCCACGAGGTGGATTCTTCCGCCAGTGTCAGTGCACCGGGAAATGCGTCGTGCACCATGATATTCAACTCGCGCAAAAACTCGATGGCCTCCAGATTTTCGCGTCCGCCAAATTTGTTGGGCAGCCATTCTCCCGCTTTACGCGAATAATCAAGATAGAGCATGGAGGCAACGGCATCCACACGCAGGCCGTCGAAATGGAATTCGGCCAGCCAGTAGTGGGCGCTGGAAAGCAGGAAGCTTTTTACCTCGTTGCGTCCGTAATTGAAAATACAGGTGCCCCAATCCTGATGAAAACCCAGACGCGGGTCTTCATGCTCATACAGGGCGGTACCGTCGAAACGCGCCAGGGCAAAAGCATCCTGGGGAAAATGCGCCGGTACCCAATCAAGCAATACACCGAGGCCGGCTTGATGGCAGGCGTCAATGAAATAGCGCAGGTCATCCGCACTGCCATAGCGGCAGGTCGGTGCAAAGTAGCCTGTGGTTTGATAACCCCAGGATTCATCCAGAGGATGTTCGCTGATCGGCATCAGTTCGATATGGGTGTATTCCATATCGAGTACGTAGGGAAGGAGGTGCTCGGCCAGTTCGCGGTAAGTATAAAAGCGCCCGTCCGGGTGGCGACGCCATGAGCCGGCATGAATTTCGTATACATTCATCGGTGCATGCAACCAGCTGCGCCCGGCACGTGCTGTCAGCCATGCGGCATCATTCCAGATATGGCTGGTGGCCGATGTGACAAGCGAGGCGGTGCCTGGACGCAGTTCGGCGGATTGCGCATAAGGGTCGCTTTTCAACAGCAACTGGTCATTGTGGCGGTTGTGTATCTCATATTTGTAATGAGATCCTGCGATGATACCGGGTATGAATAATTCCCATACTCCGGAGTCGCCGTGCGCCCGCATCGGGTGTGTACGTCCATCCCAGTGGTTGAAATCCCCAACTATCGAGACGCGAGCAGCATTGGGTGCCCACAAGGCAAAGCGTACGCCGGCCACGCCATCGACTTGGCAGGACTGGCTTCCCAGCATTTGGTAGGCCTGATAGAGACGGCCCTCATTGAACAGGTACAGATCGTGCTCGGTAAGTTGAAGGGGGAATGCGTAAGGGTCGTGCTCGACGACTTCAGCATCCGGATATGTGTGGCGGATACGGTAAGGATGAATAGGTGGGGTTGCGCCATGCCATTCAAATACACCGTGGCTATCGACGCGTTGCAACTCGGCCCCGGCACCATTACCGAGCAAGGTCAGGGACACGGCGTAAGGATTGTAAATGCGGATCAGCCAGCCGGTATCAAATTGGTGCAATCCGAGCAGATCGCACGGATTGAGGGTGCATCCACTGATGAGTGCATCAAATTCGGGCCGGGTATGTGTGGTAATAATGGTTTTAGTCATGCGCGAGTTGGGCGTTATGAGCCGGTTTGTATTGGCGTTTATTATGTGTGGGCTATTATAGGCATGAGGGTGCCGTAATTAATTCAATTAATAAACAAAGCAAAAAAGGAGCCTGTCTTGCAAAAAGATTTTCCGCGCTTCGTCAGCCGTCTAACTAAAAATACCGTGGCGCTGATCCTTGCCGGCGGTCGCGGTTCCCGCCTGAAACAACTAACCGACTGGCGCGCCAAGCCCGCCGTGCCATTTGGCGGCAAGTTCCGCATCATTGACTTTCCGCTATCCAATTGTCTCAATTCCGGTATTCGTCGTATCGGTGTACTGACTCAATACAAGGCGCACTCGATGATCAAACACATTCAGCGTGGCTGGGGGTTTTTGCGCGGCGAGTTCAACGAATTTATCGAGCTGCTGCCTGCCCAACAGCGGATATCTGAACTGAACTGGTACAAGGGTACAGCCGATGCCGTGTTTCAGAATATGGATATTGTACGGAATCACGAACCCGATTATGTGCTGATTCTGGCTGGCGATCACATCTATAAAATGGACTATGGGGAAATGCTGGCTTGTCATGTCAGTCACGCAGCCGATATGACGATGGCGTGTATCGAAGTGCCGATTGAAGAGGCGCATGCGTTTGGCGTGATGACGGTGGACGATGATGCGCGCGTGGTGGGTTTCGACGAAAAACCAACGGAAAATCCCGCCACCGTTCCGGGCAATCCAAAACGGGTACTGGCATCCATGGGCGTGTACGTGTTCAACGCCAGTTTCCTTTATGAACAGCTGATTCGTGACGCGGATGATCCCAATTCGGACCATGACTTCGGTCACAATATCATTCCCTATTTAATCTCGCGCTACCGCGTCTATGCGCACAGTTTCAAGGACAGCTGTATTGGCAGCTTGCCTGGCGGTGAACCCTATTGGCGCGACGTGGGTACCGTAGAGGCTTATTGGTCGGCCAATCTGGATCTGGCTAAAATCACACCGAAACTTGATTTATATGACACGCACTGGCCAATCTGGACTTATCAGGAGCAGTTGCCGCCGGCCAAATTTGTATTCGATGAACAGGAAAGACGCGGCATCGCCATGGACAGCACAGTATCGGGAGGCTGCATTATCAGCGGTGCGACCGTGCGGCGCTCGGTGTTGTTTTCGAATGTGCAGATCAACAGTTTCGCCGTCGTGGAAGATGCAGTCATCCTGCCGGATGTTGATATTGGCCGACATGCCTATTTACGGCGCTGCGTAATAGACAAGGGCTGCAAAATACCCGAGCGGATGGTGGTGGGTGTGGATCGGGCGGAAGACGAGCGGCGTTTTTATGTGACTGAAAATGGCATTACGCTGATTACACCAGACATGCTGGGCCAATACCCGCACCAAATCCGCTAGGGAAACTCTGCAAAACCCCCACTTTCGCGCCCCGCACCCGAACCCATTGTGTCAACATTGAGCCCATGAAACAAACCACCCTGAACCTAGACCTCAGTCTCAAGCGCACGCGCAAGCGTGAA